>MWEM01000011.1 GCA_002071085.1 Thermotogota bacterium ADurb.Bin062
CGATTGTAGTGGCCAACTTTTTTGAGAAAGTGGCTTTTATCGCCGTTTGTAGCACTTTTAGTCGAAAGTTGGGTTGGGAACGCCTGGGAACGCCAACTTTTAAGTCGGCATGTTTACCGGACGCCACACATCAGTTTGGTGGTATAATCGCCAGGTTAGATTATTAGAAATGCTTAGAATACTTTATATAGAACAAACGAAGTGTATCGATAAATCGAAAGGAGCGATCTAATGACAGGTTCAAAGAAACGGCTCAATCTTTTAGTTGCATTCTTGCTTTTTGCATCGGTAGCCCTTTTTGCCAAATCGACGGGAGGAGCCGAACCGATACCTTTATGGGAAAAAGAGCTTTCTCGTGAAAGCATAAGAATTGTTGTGATCAGCGACCTCCATCTGGGCGTGGATGACAGTTTTTCTGAAACGGTGAAGAATAAGGAACCGATGGCAGAATTCTTGGAACGGCTTGTAGTGAGTGATATCGACGAACTCGTGATCGCCGGCGATATGCTTGACGAGTGGTTCGTACCGATAACTTATCCGCCGCACAACGATTTGGGCATATTCTTCCGCCAAGTCGCAGATAATAACTCCGCTATCATTGCAGCCTTTGGAAAATTGATCCAAAGCGGGGTCAAGGTCGTCTACGTGCCGGGGAATCACGACCTTCTCCTGGACGAAGAGACGCTAACGGGTTTAATCCCAGGGATTTCCCAAGCGCGCGATGGCGACGGTCTGGGCGTTTATCGCGCGGGTATGCGCTCGGAGATCGTCATCGAGCACGGGCACCGATATGACACGTTCTGCGCGCCCGATCCTCTTTCGAACAAAGAAATAACCGGCGACTACCCTTCATTTTTACCTCCTGGCTATTTTTTCACCCGTATGGCCGCGACATACGTCGCAGAGGGAAGAACGGCGCCGGTAAAAAAGCTCCCTCAAATAGAAGAGCCCTCGAAAGAAAACGGAGATCAGCAGGACGCCTATGTGTATTACCGTTTGTGGTCCTGGGCAATGAACAGTTTCCCCATTAAAGCCGGTTTCGATGAAAAAGTTTTCTACTGCGGTGTCAATGGGTATGACGACAGTTTTTCCCTGAGCGACTTGCTCCCCGTGGTTCAAGAGGACGGGTCGATCAGCGCCGTTCTCTACGCGAATGTCCAGAGGCGATGGGATGAAGTACAGGAGATCTGCGGTATTGCCGCGAAAAACACTTATGCCCTGGCAACCGCCGGCGCTATTGACCACAACTTTTTAGACAACCAAGCCGTCACGCAATATTTCAACCTGGACCCGACTGTAGACGTGGTCGTTTTCGGGCATTCGCACGTTCCCGTCGTCAATCGCTTTCAAAAAGGCTATGACAAAGAAAAAGTGTACGTCAACAGCGGCACCTGGATCGACGGAAAAGTCGGCCAAGAGAGATGCTTCGCGGTCATCGAATCCGGTGAACAGACGACAACCGTTCGCTTGATGGAGTATCACAACGACGGAACGATAAGCCTTACGGGAGAATAGTAAACCTACTAATAAATCAAAAGACGAGCTTCCTTCGTTTCTTTCTGGGAGCGCCGGACTTCCGTGCGGCATAGTTTAAGGGATAAAACAGGGTTTCGCACAGAGAACACAGAGGGCACAGAGGAAAGATTAGAGATTCGCTGGGAACGCCTTTCTGGACGCCATAGGTACGCCGCACTTTAGTGTGGCAGGTGTCAAGTTCTCTTCGCGCCCTCCGTGCGAAACCTTTTTTCGACATATGCCAACTTAAAAGTCGGCATTCCAAGGCGGTCCCAAGCGCGGTATCGCGGCGTAAGCGACCCTTCTTTTCGCGACGGCGCGATACCCTTTTTATAAGGCAAAGGGCGGATCGCGAATTTCTGTGGACTGGGAACGCCGGACTTCAGTCCGGCACGGTTAAAACCAAAACAGGGGTTCGCACAGAGAACACAGAGGGCACAGAGGAAAGATTAGAGATTCGCTGGGAACGCCTGGGTGCGCCAGGCTTTTGAGAGCCCCCTGGGAACGCCACACTTTAGTGTGGCATGGGTTCATTGTTCTCTCCGTGCCCTCCTTACGAAACTTTTTTCAACATATGCCAACTTACAAGTTGGCGGTCCCAGGGCGGTCCCAAGCGCGGGATCGCGGCGTAAGCGCCCCTTCTTTTCGCGACGGCGCGATACCCTTTTTATAAGACAAAGGGCGGATCGCGAGTTTCTGTGGACTGGGAACGCCGGACTTCAGCTTGGTGGGTCTTTTCTTTTTCTGGGAGCGCCCTGGGAACGCCGGACTTCAGTCCGGCACGGTTAAAATCAAAACAGGGGTTCGCACAGAGAACACAGAGGGCACAGAGGAAAGATTAGAGATTCGCTGGGAACGCCTTTCTGGACGCCATAGGAACGCCGCACTTTAGTGTGGCATGTGTCAAGTTCTCTTCGCGCCCTCCGTGCGAAACCTTTTTCAACATATGCCAACTTAAAAGTTGGCGTTCCCAGGACGTATCTCTGTGTTCTCTCTTTGTTCTCTCTGTACTCTCTGCGTGCTCTGTGCGAAACCATCTTTTGGCTTTGAAAAGACAAGCCAACTTGAAAGCTGGCGTTACCCGTAAGTTCCCATAAGAGCACTCACTGAGAACTATAGATGATCCCTACGCAGACGGAACGGGGCGCTTGACCGGGATGATCCAAAGGTGAAGGGTCTTCCCCTCCGCCTCCACTTTCTCGTACCCTTCTGCTTCGTGGTACTCCGAGAACATCACCAGATGCCCTTCGCTTAACCCGCTTCGTTCCAGATACGCTTTCAACTGCCCTTGGCTTTTCTCGTACTGGTCCGCGTCATACCGCTTGATCTCGATGATGTCCGTCTTTCCTGCCTGCAAAAGGAGCAAGTCAACTCTCCCTCCACCTACAGGCGTTTCCACGAAGCATTTCGCATCCGCGAATTCCGCATACGTGCTGAAGAACGCGTCGATGTTGTAGTGGTAGACCCCCTCGCTCGCCTTCCCCTGACTGAAGATGATGTTTCCCCGGTTCTTCACGTAAGCGATATACCGCCACAAGAGTTTCGTCACATCCAACAGTCCCCGTTCGTCCACGTATTTCTTGTACGTCTCGATCGGGCTTTTGAAGTGTTCTTTCTCCCCGTTAAACAAGGGTTTGAAACACGTGTAGAGCGCTTTTTTGTACAGCGGTATCGGGATGCAGCACGCGCCATCGCAATCGTCGATCACTCCGTTCACGTAGAGGAATTTGATCGTCTCATCGTAGTTGTTGAAAGGGACCTCTTTCCCGAAGAGAATCTCTTTCATGATCTCCGTGTGCTGTTTTGCCTTACTGACGATATTGGAGATGTTTTTATCGATATAGACACGGGTGAAGTGGTCGACGGTGAGGTAGAAGGCGTCCATACCGACGACTTCCCCGTTCGGGCACTTCTTCTCCACGAGGTCGCGAGCGAGGGCGTTCACGAGGCCAGGCTGGCCTAGCGTCTGCTCGTAGATGCCCTCTTTGACGGGGTGTTCGAAGAGCTGTCCCGTCTCCCGTTCGTATTGGGCCAGAAGGTCGTAGACTTCCTCCCGGGTGAAATAGGGGACTTGTATCTGGTCGGCGATATTGAAGGGGCTCGCGGTGTCCTGGATGATCCCCGTGATGTTGCTCACACCGGTCAGGATCACGCTGCGTAAACCGATCTCTTGTTTTTCATGATAGATCGAGCGGATCAGGTGTAGAAAACCGTTCAGAACCTTCGGGTTTTTGAGCCCTTCGATTTCGTCTACGACAATTACCCACTCTTTTTTCTGAATTTGGGCGACTTCTCGCAGTTTCAAAGCGATATCTGTCATATTGTGAAAATCCGGAACAGCATTTTCTGGCAGCTCTGTCCCGCGAAGAATGCGATCGCGAAGCGAAGAGAGAAAATCGGAGAGATCAAGATCCCCGTACGCTTCGAAAGAAACCCAAACGGGTAACCAATCGGGCTTTTCTCTTTTTATCGCTTCGATGAGGAACTGGAAGTACGTGGTCTTCCCACTTTGCCGAGGGGCGAATATGGTGAAATACCGCCACTGTTTGACCTTTTTCAACCCTTCGGCGACCAGCGCCGTCCGGGGAACGTAATAATTCAGCTTTGGGTCCACCGGCCCTTCTGTGCAGAACGTCCGCATTTGGTCCTCCTTCGATCGGGTTTGAAACGAGTATACCACAATCGAAGCGTGGGTTTTCGGAGCGCTGGGAACGCCAAACTTCAGCTTGGTGGGTCTTTTCTTTTTTTGGGAGCGCCCTGGGAACGCCGGACTTCAGTCCAGCACGGTTAAAACCAAAACAGGGGTTCGCACAGAGAACGCAGAGGGCACAGAGGAAAGATTAGAAATTCGCTGGGAACGCCTGGGTGCGCCAGGCTTTTGAGAGCCCCCTGGGAACGCCACACTTTAGTGTGGCATGGTTTTTTTTCTTTGTTGGGGACGCCTGGGAACACCGAACTTTATTTCGGCGTGTCGCTTGTTCTAAACATAGCGCTCTCCGGAAAGACCTGCCAACTTAAAAGTTGGCGGTCCCAGGGCGGTCCCAAGCGCGGGATCGCGGCGTAAGCGACCCTTCTTTTCGCGACGGCGCGATACCCTTTTTAAAAGACAAAGGGCAGATCGCGAGTTTCTGTGGACTGGGAACACCGCACTTCAGCGCGGCGCGTGTTCAATGTTCTCTCAGTGCCCTCTGTGTTCTCTGTGCGAAACCTTCTTTTATCTTTTTGACCTTTTAGAAAATCAAAAACAAGCCGAACTAAAGTCCGGCACTTCAACAGCGCTCTATGCTATAATCTTTCCAAACCGAAGCAAAGCGGGTGAATGCGATGTTTACGATGCCGGAAAAGATAATCTATGCCTTACCGGAGCAAATAGGAAACACCGAGCTCTTCGTCGGGAGAAAGAAGGAGTTCGACTACTATCTGGGAGATTGGTACTATTACCTCGTCAATAATATGGCTCAAAGCCAAGCGATCGTCGCCAGACGAAAGAAAGGGAAAACGGCGTTTCTGCAGCGACTGTTCAATATCCTGTGGAGCTGTTCAGAAAGCAAAGTGATTCCGTTCTACTACGCGATACAAGACCAACGAATCACGCTTGCCAGCTTTGCGAAAGAATTCTTCGCGACATTCGCAAGTCACTATCTTTCATTCCTCACACAGAACAAAGACTGGGTCATAACCCCGTTCAATTACGCAACATTGAAAGGACACATCGCCTCGTATCCAGAACTTCATATGCGATGTCAGTCGATAGACGAATTTGAAAAAACGGGTAACTGGGATTTGATGTGGACGGTCGCAAGTCGCGCACCTTCCGAGATTGCTGCGTCCAAAGGCATTAAAATCGTCCAAATCATAGACGAATTTCAAAATATCAACGCCTACATCGTCAATGAACGTGAAAATACGATCGACACGATGAGCGGGACGTACCTGATCCTCGCTGAGAAGAGAGAGGCGCCGCTTATCATTTCGGGGAGTGAGGTCCACGGACTGTTGGAGATCGTGCGAAGACTCACGGCACGGTTCAAAGTACGGACGCTCGGGAATCTCCCTGAAGAGGAAGCCAAAGAAGCGATAAGGCGGTATGCGAAGGCCTCGCGGACCAAAATCAACGAACAGGCGGAAGTAAAGATATGGAATCTGACGCAAGGAGACCCATTGTATATCCGCGCGTTGATGCAGAGTGAGCATAACGATACAAAAGACTATACGAACGAAGACAACATCATCGCGACGTACACACAAGAGATCACACAAGGAGAGATCTACGACACCTGGACCGAATATATCGCTAAAATCTTTGTGGAAGTGAACGAAAGAAACGCGAAACGAATTTTATTGTACCTGTTTCAGACTGGAGAAGAGCGCACACGCGTTCAGATAATCAAAGACCTAAACCTCGATATGACCGACTTCGAGCTGCAGACGAAACTGCAAAAGTTAATTAAAGCGGATCTGATCTCGCGAGGTGAAACATACTTCGACTACAAGATAGCAAAAGATAAAACTTACGAACTCGTCTTTCGACACCTCTTTCAAAAAGAGATCGACTACTTTGTCCCGGACATAAAGAAAGAGCTTCGTCAGGAGATGGGTGGGAACGCCAACTTTTAAGTTGGCAGGTCTTTCAAAGAGCAAAACCGGGGTTCACAAGGAGGGTAAAATGAGCCAATACGAGGTTTATCGCGGGGTAAGTGATTTTTTACGACCCCGCGATCCCTTCTTCATCCTTCTAAAGAGCGTATCGCGCCGCCGCGAAAAGAAGGAGCGCTTACGTCGCGATGCTGCGCCTGGGAACGCCGGACTTTATAGGTTATCGCGGGGTAAGTGATTTTTACGACCCCGCGATCCGTTCTATGTCTCTCTAAAAAGGCTATCGCGCCGTCGTGAAAAAAAGGAGCGTTTACGCCGCGATGCCCGTTTGAGGTTAACGCGGGGTAAGTGATTTTTACGATCCCGCGATCCGCTCTATTTCTCTCTAAAAAGGGTATCGCGCCGTCGCGAAAAGAAGAAGCGCTTACGCCGCGATGCCCGTTTGAGGTTATCGCGGGGTAAGTGATTTTTACGACCCCGCGATCCCCGCTTTCCTGGGAACGCCGGACTTTAGTCTGGCATGTCTTTTCTTTTTCTGAGAGAAACGAGTCCCTTACAGTTTTTCCTCTGTGCTCTCCGTGTTCTCTGTGCGAACCCATTGTCCTTCCCCAGGGCCGCTCCTTCCCTTCCGCTCTATGCTATAATCTTTCCAAACCGAAGCAAAGCGGGTGAAAGCGATGTTCACGATGCCGGAAAAGATAATCTACGCCTTACCGGAGCAAATAGGAAACACCGAGCTCTTCGTCGGGAGAAAGATGGAATTCGACTACTATCTGGGAGATTGGTATTATTATCTCATCAATAATATGGCTCAAAGCCAAGCGATCGTCGCCAGGCGAAAGAAAGGAAAGACCGCGTTTCTGCAGCGACTGTTCAATATCCTGTGGAGCTGCCCGGATACGGGTGTCATCCCCTTCTACTTCAGCGTTAGAGAGGTGAAAACAACTCTCGCAGAGTTCTCGAAATCCTTTTTCGCAACATTTGTGAACCATTATTTTGCCTATAGAAAACGGAACCCTGAGTGGGCTGCGTTCCCGAAAGCCTTTGCAGCATTAAGAGGAAAAATAGAAGATAAACATCTGAAAGAGACCTACGAAGTAATCGAAGAGTCCGAAAGAATCAACAACTGGGGGCAGATGTGGGAAGCGGCGAGTCGCGCGCCTTTCGGGATAGCTGTGGTTCAAAACGTAAAAATTGTCCAAATCTTCGACGAGTTCCAAAACATCAATGAGTACGTTTACAATTACCGTGGAGAAAAGATCGACTCACTTAGCGGGACGTACCTTGACCTCGCAGAAAAGAGAGAGGCGCCGCTTATCATTTCGGGTAGCGAAGTCCACGGGTTGTTGGAGATCGTGCGAAGACTCACGGCACGGTTCAAAGAACGGACACTTGGGAACCTTCCGGAAGAGGAAGCCAAAGAAGCGATTCGGCGGTATGCGAAGGCCTCGCGGACCAAAATCAACGAACAGGCGGAAGAAAAGATATGGAATCTGACGCAAGGAGACCCATTGTATATCCGCGCGTTGATGCAGAGCGAACATAACGATACAAAGGACTACACGAACGAAGACAACATCATCGCGACGTACACACGAGAGATCACTCAAGGAGAGATCTATGGCACCTGGGCTGAATACATTGTGAAGGTCTTCTTGGAAGTGAACGAAAGAAATGCTAAACGGATTATGTTGTACCTGTTTCAAACGGGTGAAGAGCGCACAAGAGCTCAGATGATCAAAGACCTGAACCTCGATATGACCGACTTAGAGCTACAGATGAAACTACTCCAGTTGATCAAAGCAGATCTGATCTCATTCGGTAGCACTGCATTCAGATATGTCATCGCTCAAGATAAGACTTATGAACTTGTGTTTCGGAGGCTGTTTCAGGACGAAATAGACCACTTCATCCCTGATATCCGAAAAGAGCTTCGCCAAGAGATGGGGAGGACGAGCTACGAGAAAGGGAAGTTCCGAGAATATCTCGTACGGGAACGGATTAAGAAACCGTTCAACCTGAAAGACCTCGCAGAGAACGGAATCGACCTCACCATCAAACCGAAAACGATCTTAGAGCGCGAAACGGTCAAAGTGGGACTACGCGATCGAGAGATCGACCTGATCGTGAAAGGCAGCGTCGAGTTGTGGATCGACGTGAAAGACACGAAAGGGAAGTACGGGAAACGCGATGCGGATCGTTGGATAGAGATCAAAAATACGATCAACGAAATAAGTCCAAAAACCCTATTCGCAACGTACTCACAAAACGGGTACACGACTTCCGCAAAAGAGCTCCTCGTCTCGAGCGGGATTTACGTGCTAAAGGGGGAAGAGGGGTAGTAGGAGCGCACTCAAAGAAGTTTCGCACAGAGTACACAGAGAGCACAGAGAGAACACAGAGAAATGCTCTGGAAACGCTTGGGAACGCCGAACTTTAGTTCGGCAGGTTTTTCCTCTTTCTTCCAAAAGGCAAAAAAGAAGGGTCGCTTACGTCGCGATGCCTACGAGGTTATCGCGGGGTAAGTGATTTTTACGACCCCGCGATCCTCGCTTTCTCCCTTCTAAAAAGCGTATCGCGCCGTCGCGAAGAGAAGAAGCGCTTACGCCGCGATGCTGCGCGCGGGAACGCCGGGCTTTATAGGTTATCGCGGGGTAAGTGATTTTTACGACCCCGCGATCCCCGCTTTCTCCCTTCTAAAAGCGTATCGCGCCGTCGCGAAAAGAAGGAGCGCTTACGCCGCGATGCTGCGCTTGGGAGCGCCCTGATAACGCCGCGCTTCAGTGCGGCATGTGCACTGTGCTCTCTCCGTGCCCTCTGTGTTCTCTGTGCGAAACCCTGTTTTTTTTTGAGAAACATGCCAACTTAAAAGTTGGCGTTCCCAGAAAGGTCCTCTGTGTTCTCTGTGCGAGACCTTTTTTCAAGGCATGCCGACTTAACAGTCGGCGCTCCCAGAAGTCCGGCGTTTCCGGAGGACTTCCCTGAAATATGCGCCAACACACTTCTAAAAATGCGGCACTCCGACAAGTTCAGAGATATGCCAGGCGTTTTCCTCGCTAATGCCCCTTCATTTCTTTGCCTGTATTTGCCGTATTCTCATAGACTTGGACGGGGTCGGCTGTTAGAGGAGGATCATGGATTGCGCCTGACGCGTCGACCGAGAACGGGTTTTCTTTATCCTCCTTCGTATGCCATTCACTACCGGAAGTCCGAATCAACCCGTAACTCGTCCAATAAATCCCGCCGCCGGTACCTGCGCCATTCCCACTTATCACGACGCTGTTCGCGTTGAACGTTCCCGAGCCGACGTACACTCCGCCGCCGTTACCGGTTGCCGTGTTCGAGGCGATAGTCGTATCGATGGCGGTGAAGGTGTTTGAGTCGTTGCAGAGGGCTACGCCGCCGCCATCCGCGCCCGCGGTATTCGAGGAGATCGTTGCGTTTGATGTGTTGATCGTTCCCTTATAGGCATACACCCCGCCACCGTTACGGGTTGCCTCGTTCGAGGTGATAGTCGTATCGATGGCATTGAAGACGCTGCTACCGTAGAGGGCCACGCCACCACCATACTCACCCGTGTTCGAGGAGATCGTCGTGTTCGCGGTGTTGAAGTTTCCGTTCCAGGCATACACCCCGCCGCCCAAGTCTGCCCTGTTCGAGATGATACTCGTTTCCGTCGCGTTGAACGTTCCCCTCTCGGCATACACCCCTCCGCCGCCGCCGCCAGCCGTGTTCAACGAGATCGTCGTATCGATGGCATTGAAGGCGCTGTTCCCGCAGAGGACCCCGCCGCCATCTTCACCCGCGGTATTCGAGGAGATCGTCGCGTTCGATGTGTTGATGTTCCCACTCCAGGCATACACCCCGCCGCCCCAGTCTGCCCTGTTCGAGATGATACTCGTTTCCGTCGCGTTGAACGTTCCTGATTCGATGTACACCCCGCCGCCCAAGTATGCCCTGTTCGAGATGATGCTCGTATCCGTCGCGTTGAAGGTTCCATACTCGACGCACACACCGCCGCCGTCGTCAGCCGAGGTGTTCGAAACGATCGTCGTGCTCACTGCGTTGAAAAAACCATTTTCATAGACGCACACACCGCCACCAGATTTTGCTTCGTTCGATTCGAGGATCGTCTCCTTAGCAGCGAAGATGCCATCCCAGACGAGCGCGCCCCCACCTTCGTCAGCCGTGTTCGAGGAGATCGTCGTGCCCTCAGCGTTTAAGGTTCCTGCTACAACGAACGCCCCGCCGCCGTAACGGGTCGCCTCGTTAGAGGTGATAGTCGTATCAATGGCGTTGAATATGCCATCCACGACGAGCGCTCCGCCACCGTCGTAAGCCGTGTTCGAGGCGATCGTCGTGTTTATAGCCCTGACGGTGCTGTTGCCGGTGATGTGTATGCCTCCACCAAAAGCCGCTTCGTTCGATTCGACGGTCGACTCCGTGGCGTTGAAGAAGCCATTCTGGACAAATACCCCGCCGCCCCAGTCTGCCCTGTTCGAGATGATACTCGTTTCCGTCGCGTTGAACGTTCCAGCCATGACGTACACCCCGCCGCCAGACTTAGCTGTGTTCGAGGCGATCCTCGTGTTAATGGCTGTGACGGCGCTGTTGCCGGTGATGTGTATGCCGCCGCCGTCTCCTGAGGCCGGCGCCCCGCCGGTGACGATCGCATCGCGGATGGTCACCGACGCGCCGTTCGTTATGTTGAAAACTCGGTCGTTTTTCCCGCTCATATCTATAGTAAACGGATGACCTGGATCCGAAGAGTGGATCGTGACCTCTGTCCCCGAGACCGTGACTTGTTGTGCTTCGTTGTTCAATACCGTTCCGCCGTCCACTTCGATGCGGTCTCCATTGCCCGCTTCCGCGACCGCCTCGCTGAGTTTGTCGTAGCTTCTCTGGTACACCCCGGTCGCGTCGTACCGGACGACGGGACCCGTTCGCGTGGCGAATGTCGCTTCGGGCGTTTCAGCGCTTTTTCCGTCCGATTGCACCGCTTCCACTTTGTAGGTGTACTCCGTTCCCGTCGACAGGTTCGTCAGGATATAGAACTTCTCTTGCGTCGTGGCCGGCGTAATGGGATATTCTTCCCCCGGTTTTTTATGATAGACCCGGTACGTTAAACTTACTGCGCGTTCACCCGCGTTCGTTTGCTTGCCCGGTGTCGCCTCCCAGGTCAGCGTCAATGTCGTCGGCCGATCCGTCGCTCCACTCGCGGGGCTCGTGAGCGCGATCGTCGGAGGATCGTACTGAGCGGCCAATGTCGAAAAGGTCCACTCGTCGCTCGTCGCGCGCTGCCCGTCCGATTGCAGCGCCACCACCTTCCACTTGTAGGTCGTTCCATAGTCCAATCCGGCCTTTGACTGCTGCGCGGCCGTGACCGTCGCCGGGTTTGAGTATGGGTGGCCACGTACCCCGAAGTAGAGGAGGTACTCTTCTATCGTCGGCGCGCGTTCGTCCGCGTTCGTTGGCCGGCCCGGTGTCGCCTCCCACGTCAAGGTCACCGTCGTCAGCTGACCCTCCGCGCCGTTCCTAGGGCTCTTGAGCGCAATCTCCGGGGCCGCGTACTGAGCCGCCTGTGTAGAAAAAGACCTCTCGGTGCTCGTCGCTCTCTGTCCGTCCGATTGGTGGACGACGACGTACCACGTGTATGTGGCAGCGTAATCCAGGTTCATCAAGTTATAGGACTTATCCGTCGTCGTGGCGGGTTCGGTAGGATCCGGGTCTCCCGTTTTCTTATGATAGACCCGATACTCTGTGAGGTTCGCTCCGTCGCGTTCGCCCGCGTTCGTTTGCTTGCCCTCTGTCGCCTCCCACGTCAAGGTCACCGACGTCGCCTGGTTCGTCGCGCCGTTCTCAGGACTTGTGAGCGCAATCTGTGGCGCACCGTAGAGTCGGTTCGTTGTCGTGAAAGTCCGTTCCGTGCTTTCCGCTGTCTGTCCGTTCGACTGTACCGCCGCCACCTTCCACTTGTAAGTCGCGCCGTACGCCAGTCCCGTTTTCTGAGCCTGTTTGTCGGTCCGGGGCTCCGGAACGCCATAGTCCTCGTTTATGGGAGCGAAAAAGAGGCCGTATCCGATGATCGTGACCGGTGTCTTTTGGTTTTTTGCCTCTCCCGGTGTCGCTTCCCAGGTGAGGAGTAGGGTCGTCGCTTGACCGGTCGCCCCGTTCGCCGGCGCGATGAGGGCG
The DNA here is from genome assembly GCA_002071085.1 of Thermotogota bacterium ADurb.Bin062. Lineage (GTDB taxonomy): Bacteria > Thermotogota > Thermotogae > MWEM01 > MWEM01 > MWEM01. The sequence continues at coordinate 12,304 of MWEM01000011.1, forward strand.
ATACTCGGCGGGGCAATGACCGCGCGGGCAATACATCCCGTAATGATGGCCAGCGCGATGAGTGTAACGAGTAAGAGCACAATCATAGAAAGACGTTTGTCTTGCATAAAAAGGCCTCCTTCTGACAGGCGAGAGGATGGAGGGTTTGGCTCTTCCATCAAGGGGGTGCGCGTCCGCGCTCTTCAGGCCCTCGTCGTTTTGGGTTAGTTTCGTTAGAACCGTAGATAGCGCACGTTCGCGCGCTTAGCAATAGATATTTTACCACAACTGAAAAAAACCAACTGGTTTTCTGGGAACGCCAACTTTTAAGTTGGCAAGTCTTTCGAAGTGCAAAGACAAGGTTCACAAAGAGGGCACAGAAAGCTAGCGCGGGGTTTATCGCGGGGTAAGTGGTTTTTACGACCCCGCGATCCCCGCTTTCTCCCTTCTAAAAAGCGTATCGCGCCGTCGCGAAGAGAAGGAGCGCTTACGCCGCGATGCTGCGCCTGGGAACGCCGGACTTCAGTCCGGCATGTGTCATGTTCTCTCTGTGCCCTCTGTGTTCTCTGTGCGAAACCTTCATTTTTCTTTTAAAGACATGCCGAACTAAAGTTCGGCGTTCCCAAAAATCTTCCCTCCGTGCGAGACGTTTTTTCAAAACATGCCAACTTAAAAGTTGGCGTTCTCAGAAAACTTCCCTCTGTGGTCTCTGTGCGAACCCATTTTCCTTCCCTAGGCGCTCCCAGCCTTCCGCTCAAAGAAGGAGTTCGACTACTATCTGGGAGATTGGTATTATTACCTCGTCAATAATATGGCCCAAAGTCAAGCTATCGTCGCCAGGCGAAAGAAAGGGAAGACAGCCTTTCTGCAGCGGCTGTTCAATATCCTGTGGAGCTGTTCAGAAAACAAAGTGATTCCCTTCTACTACGCGATACAAGACCAACGAATCACGCTTGCCAGCTTTGCGAAAGAATTCTTCTCGACATTCGCAAGTCACTATCTTTCATTCCTCACTCGGAACAAAGACTGGGTCATAACCCCTTTCAATTACGTAGCATTAAAAGAGCATATCGCCTCGTATCCAGAACTTCATATGCGATGCCAGTCGATAGACGAATTTGAGAAAACGGGCAATTGGGATTTGATGTGGACGGTCGCGAGTCGCGCTCCTTTCGAGATCGCAGCGTCTAAAGGCATAAAAATCGTCCAAATCTTTGATGAATTCCAAAACATCAACGCTTATATCGTGGATGAACGAGGGAATACGATTGATACGATGAGCGGGGCGTACCTGATCCTCGCCGAGAAGAGAGAGGCGCCGCTTATCATTTCAGGGAGCGAAGTCCACGGGTTGTTGGAGATCGTGCGAAGACTCACGGCACGGTTCAAAGAACGGACTCTTGAGAACCTTCCGGAAGATGAAGCCAAAGAAGCGATTCGGCGGTATGCGAAGGCCTCGCGGACCAAAATCAATGAACAGGCGGAAGAAAAAATATGGAATCTGACGAAAGGGGACCCGCTGTATATTCGCGCGCTGATGCAGAGTGAGCATAACGATACAAAAGACTACACGAACGAAGACAACATCATCGCGACGTACACACAAGAGATCACTCAAGGAGAGATCTACGGCACCTGGGCCGAATACATTGTGAAGGTTTTCTTGGAAGTGAACGAAAGAAACGCGAAACGGATCATGTTGTACCTGTTTCAGGCGGGCGAAGAGCGCACGCGCGCTCAGATGATCAAAGACCTGAACCTCGATATGACCGACTTTGATCTGCAGATGAAACTACTCCAGTTGATCAAAGCGGACCTGATCTCATTCGGTAGCACTGCATTCAGATATACCATCGCTCAGGATAAGACCTATGAACTTGTGTTTCGGAGGCTGTTTCAGGACGAAATAGACCACTTCATTCCTGACATCCGCAAAGAGCTCCGTCAGGAGATGGGGAGGAAGAGCTATGAGAAGGGGAAGTTCAGAGAATACCTCGTAAGGGAACGGATCAAGAAACCGTTCAACCTGAAAGACCTCGCAGAGAACGGAATCGACCTCACCATCAAGCCGAAAACAATCTTAGAGCGCGAAACGGTCAAAGTGGGACTACGCGATCGAGAGATCGACCTGATCGTGAAAGGGAACATCGAAATGTGGATCGATGTAAAAGACACGAAAGGGAAGTACGGGAAACGCGATGCGGACCGTTGGATAGAGATCAAGCAGGCAATCGACGAAAAAAGCCCTAAGACTTTATTCGCGACGTACTCGCAAAATGGTTACACGGCTGCAGCAAAAGAGCTCCTGGTGTCAAACGGGGTGTACGTGCTTAAGGGGGAAGAGGGGAAATAGGAGCCGACGTGGGAACGCCCTGGGAACGCCGCACTTCAGTGCGGCATGGGTTCTATGTTCTCTCTGTGTTCTCTGTGCGAAACCATCTTTTGATTTTGAAAAGACATGCCAGCTTAAAAGCTGGCGTTCCCAGGCGTTCCCAGGGCGTATCTCTGTGTTTTCTCTGTGCTCTCCGTGTTCTCTGTGCGAACCCATTGTCCTTCCCCAGGGCGTTCCTTCCCTTCCGCTCTATGCTATAATCTTCCCAAACAGAAGCAAAGCGGGTGAAAGCGATGTTCACGATGCCGGAAAAGATAATCTACGCCTTACCGGAGCAAATAGGAAACACCGAGCTCTTCGTTGGAAGAAAGAAGGAGTTCGACTACTATCTGGGAGATTGGTATTATTACCTCGTCAATAATATGGCCCAAAGCCAAGCGATCGTCGCTAGACGAAAAAAGGGAAAAACGGCGTTTCTGCAGCGGCTGTTCAATATCCTGTGGAGCTGTTCAGAAAGCAAGGTGATTCCTTTCTACTACGCGATACAAGACCGACAGATCACGCTTGCCAGCTTCGCGAAAGAATTCTTCGCGACATTCGCAAGTCACTACCTTTCATTCCTCACACGGAACAGAGACTGGGTCATAACCCCTTTCAATTACGCAGCATTGAAAGGACACATCGCCTCGTATCCAGAACTTCATATGCGATGCCAGTCGATAGACGAATTTGAAAAAACGGGTAACTGGGATTTGATGTGGACGGTCGCGAGTTGCGCGCCTTCCGAGATCGCAGCGTCCAAAGGTATAAAAATCGTCCAAATCTTTGATGAATTCCAAAACATCAACGCCTATATCCTCGATGATCAAAAGAATACGATCGATACGATGAGCGGGACGTACCTGATCCTCGCCGAGAAGAGAGAGGCGCCGCTCATTATTTCGGGTAGCGAAGTCCACGGGTTGTTGGAGATCGTGCGAAGACTCACGGCACGGTTCGAGGAGAATGTCCTGGAGAACCTTCCTGAAGAGGAGGCGAAAGACGCGATTAGGAAGTACGCGGAGATATATCGGACAAAGATCGACGATATCGGAGTAGAGAAACTCTGGAATCTCACGAACGGGGATCCTTTGTATATCAAAGCGCTTTTCTCGTCAAAGCACAACACCAAAAAAGACTACGTTCAAGAAGACAACATCATCGAAGTATACACGCAAGAGATCACGGGCGGACAGATTTTCAAGACGTGGGGCGAATACATCGCGAAGATCTTTTTAGAAGTAAACAAAAGAAACGCGAAGAGGCTCTTACTATACTTGTTTCAGGCGGGCGAAGAACGCACCCGAGCTCAGATGATCAAAGACCTGAACCTCGATATGACCGACTCTGAACTGGAAACGAAACTACTCCAATTGATCAAAGCGGATCTGATTTCTCAGGGAGAAACGAACTTCGATTACAAGATTGGGAAAGACAAAACCTACGAACTCGTCTTCCGACGCCTCTTTCAAAAAGAGATCGACTACTTCGCCCCAGACATAAAGAAAGAGCTTCGTCAGGAGATGGGTGGGAACGCCAACTTTTAAGTTGGCAGGTCTTTCAAAGAGCAAAACCGGGGTTCACAAGGAGGGTAAAATGAGCCAATACGAGGTTTATCGCGGGGTAAGTGATTTTTTACGACCCCGCGATCCCTTCTTCATCCTTCTAAAGAGCGTATCGCGCCGCCGCGAAAAGAAGGAGCGCTTACGTCGCGATGCTGCGCCTGGGAACGCCAAACTTCAGTTTGGCATGTGTTCCATGTACTCTCCGTACCCTCTGTGTTCTCGTTACGAAGCCTTTTTCCAAGACATGCCAACTTAAAAGTTGGCGTTCCCAGCGTATCGCGCCGTCGCAAAAAGAAGGAGCGCTTACGCCGCGATGCGGCGCCTATGAACTCCGAACTTCAGTGCAGCTTGTGTTCTATGTTCTCTCGGTGTCCTCCGCGCTCTCTGTGCGAACCCTGTTTTTTATTGTAAAACATGCCAACTTAAAAGTTGGCGTTCCCAGCGTATCGCGCCGTCGCGAAAAGAAGGGGCGCTTACGCCGCGATGCTGAGCTCGGGAACACTCCCAGTGAAAAGACAAGACCCTGCCAAACTAAAGTTTGGCGTTCCCAGGGCGCTCCCAGAAAGGCAATCCCAGAAAGGTGGTCGCTTACGTGTACCAAAAAAAACCGCGCCTTACGGCGCGGTTTCCTTTCGACTTTTCCATTCAGGCTAATGGATGACCTTCCAGTTGCCGTCGACGGTGGCTTCGATCTCTCCTCTTTCGAGGATGTAATCGGACATCAACTCCGCCACTTCCATCATGATGTCTTTCACGACGGGTTTTCCTTGGAACATCAGATAGTTCCCGCCGCCTCCGGCGCGGTAATTGTTCAGGACGACGTCGTACTCTTTGTCCATCGCCATAGGTTTACCTTCGTAATTCAGTTTCACGACCCGTTGGCCAACGGGCTTGGAAATGTCTAGCGTGTAATCGATGCCTTCCCACACGTCATAGTTGTAGTGTTGGGGCTTTGGATAAACCCATGTGTCGTTCACCGCGATTTTCCCGTCTACAATCGTGAAATAGTCGGCGCAGCGCTCAAGGGCGCCTTTGATGTCCTGACCGGTTACTCGGATGACTTTGAGCGTGTTGGCGTATATATACACGGCGTTGACGTCTCTCAGAGTCACAGGTCCCGAACCCCAGCCTTTGATGTCGTTCGTGAACAGCGCCGTAGAAGAGATTTTTGCGCCGGAGATATTCATCTGCACTTTGTTGATGAATTCCAGCAGCGCATTGTCCCCCATTCGTGTAATCAGTGGGTCAACCACGGAGAAATCGCCTTTCGCGACTCCTATCGGCGTATCCAGCCATTTCTGAGTCTTCTCTTCCACATCGCGTACTAAGGCCAAGACCTCTTCGTCAGCCGGGACGCCTTTCACGGAGAGCAGTTCAACGGACTTCGACACGATGATCCACCGTTTGTCCGAGTTGTCCAGCTTGATCTCCGCCTTCCCAACCAGCTGGCCCCAATTCGACGGCTGGAGAACGGGTACGCCTTGGCAGAATCCGACGATGGTGCGGTGTTGGTGACCGGTCAAGAACAGATCGATGCCCTTCACCTCTTGTAGCAGCTGATAGCCCTGATTCTCCCCACTCAGTTCTTCGGTCGGTAGGCCGGTTACGATATCCCTTTCAAACCCGCCGTGGTAAGAAACGATCACCACATCCACCTTTTCTTTTTCTCGTAAAATGGGGACGTACACCTTTGCCGTCTCGACTGGGTCCAAAAAGTCCACATCTAAAACGTTTCGCACATCTTCCCAGTTGGGGATGTACTTTGTGGTTAACCCCAAGATACCGACGCGCACGCCTTTGACGGTGAGCACACGATAGGGTTCGAAGTAAGGAGTTTTTGTGAATCTGCGGACAATGTTCGCGCTGAGAATCGGGAAATTGGCTTCCGCGGCGGTTTTGCTTAATAGGCCCATCCCGTAGTTAAACTCGTGGTTTCCGACCACACCTGCGTGATATCCCATCAGGTTCAACACCTGTATCATCGGGTTGGGAGCTGTCGGCTCTTTTCTGATATGGTAATAGGTGAACGGGGTGCCCTGGGTCAAATCGCCGTTATCGATCAGGATCAGATCCGGGTCTTTGCTCCTCAGCTGTTTGACGAGGGTTTGGATTTTCGCTAACCCACTATCAGCCGGCTTATTCGTCGCATAGTTGATCGGATAGACGTTCCCGTGGATATCACTCGTTTGCAAAATCGTAAGCGTCACGATTTCGGAAAAACCGAGTACGGCAACCAGTAAAACGGCTAACAACAAGAACAGTTTTCTCATAGAATCCCTCCTTATGTGTTCGATCGATCCAAATACTCGTTTCTCTCTATCGGTCGATCGTCGCTTTCTTTCGCTTCTCTTTCAAGCTGATGATCTCTCTATATGTTGGCTTTGTTCAGAGAAAGCCCATCGATCCCCGGATCCAAGGGCAACAAGACCGCCTTATCTTCGCGAATGGAAAGGCTGACCGGCGATCCTTCGGGGCGCAGGCCTTCCTTCGGTAATTCGGATTTGACCATAACTTCCCCGAACTCCGTTTTGATATAGGATTCGATAGCGTTCCCGAGGTAAACATTCGTCGTGATCACTCCCGGGACGACACCTTTTCCGTTCTCCTGCATCTTCATCGACTCGGGCCGGCAGGCCAAGATATAGCGTTGGGAATCGTTCGGCGTCACATTCTTCGCCACACGGACAGAAAGCTTTTTATCGTATAGCTCGACGATCGCGTCCTTCCCTTCCCAAGCCAGTATTTTTACCGGAAAATAAGCCATCTTGCCCATAAAATCGGCGACAAATATCGAATTCGGCTCTTCATAGATATCGAAAGGGGTGCCCGTCTGGACAATTTTCCCTTTGTTCATCACGATGACCGTATCCGATAACGTCATCGCTTCCGTGCGGTCATGGGTCACGTAGATCGCGGTGATGCCCGTTTTCTGCTGGATACGTCGGATTTCCACCCGCATCTGTTCGCGTAGAAGCACATCCAAGTTGGATAAGGGCTCGTCAAACAGCAGAACCGAAGGTTCCACCACCAGCGCGCGCGCCAGAGCCACCCGCTGTTGCTGACCTCCCGAAAGGCTGGAAGGGGGCCGCTCCTCAAAACCGCTCAATCCGACGAGGTCCAGAATGGCGCTCACTTTCTTGTGTCGTTCTGAAGTCGTGACTTTCCGCATTTTCAGGCCGTAACCCACATTATCTCCGACGTTCATATGCGGAAACAACCCGTAGCTTTGAAAAACCATCGCCGTATCCCTTTTCCACGGCGGGATGAAAGTCACGTCCTCCTCGTCGATCTTGATCTTCCCCTTGGTCGGATTCTCAAAACCGGCGATCATCCTCAAGCTCGTCGTTTTCCCACAACCGGAAGGGCCGAGTAAGGTGACGAACGCGCCGGGTTCTATCCGGAACGAGACGTCGTCGACGGCCAGGATCTCTTCCCCCTTGAAGCCTTTGAATGCCTTATAAACATTGGTTAAAGAAACCGAAGAGGCGGGCACACTATCACCTCACTATGATGTTCTTCTGAAGGCTGGAAGACTTCCCCACCAAAAACCGCAATACCCAAAAGACAGTCAAGACAATGACCATCAACGTGGTGGCCAGAACGCTAGCCAACCCGAAACGCAGGTTCTCCGAGAAATTGTAGATGAGGATCGTCATATGATACCACTTTGCCGATATCAGGAAAATGACCGCGCTGACGGCCGTCATCGAGCGGACGAAGGTGTAGGAAAGGCTGGAGATGAAGGCAGGCCGTATGAGAGGTAGGACGATCGTGCGAAAGACCGTCGCCGTGTCCGCTCCCAGCGACTGCGCGGCTTCCTCGATAGACGGGTCGATCTGCTTCAAGCTCGCGATGCCGCTTTCCACACCCACCGGCAGCTCCCGGACGACGTAGTTGATGATGATGATCGCCGCCGTCCCTACGAGAAGCAGCGGGGGTTTGTTGAACGCGATGATGAAACTGATTCCTACCAGCGTTCCGGGAACCGCGTAGGGTGTGATCACCATGGCCTGCATCAAACCCTTCCCAGGAAATCGCTTCCTCACGATGATCATTGCGACGATCATCGCCAATAACCCGGCGATAGGGGTGGCGATCGCAGCCAACAGCGTCGTGTCTCCGATAGCGTCCTTCCCGCGTTGCAGCGCTTCGACGACGTTGTCGAAAGTGAACGTGTAATCAATCCCCCAGTTCTTGACGAAACAGCCCGCTACGATCGTCGCGTAGAGCGAAAGTAAAAAACCGGATATCGCCACCATCAACGCGACGAGGACCTTTTTCACGTTCGGGCTGACGACTTCGAGTATCCGGCCGGTTGGCTTCCCGGTAACGGTTGTATACGATTTTTTACTGATCCAATACCGCTGCAGGCCGAAGGCGAGAAAGGTAGGGATGAGCAAGAGGACCGACAGGGTCGCCCCGATGTCCAGGTGGTTCATCCCAGTCACTTCCAGATAGGCCTCGACCGACAGAACCTTGTACTTCCCAGCTAAGATCAACGGATTCGCAAAATCCGCGATCGAGTTTGTAAAAACGAGTAGCCAAGCGCTCGCGATACCGGGAAAGGACAAGGGGAGCGTCACGGTCGAAAAGACCTTCCAGCGCGTGGCTTTCAGGTTCATCGCCGCTTCCTCGAAAGTCGAGTCGATCGCCTCGAGAACGCCACTGAGGACCATAAAGGCGATAGGAAACATCCCCATTGTTTGGACGATCACCAATCCGTCCAATCCGTAGATATCGACGTTCGTCAATCCCAGGATCCTTCTCGTGATCAAACCATAGCTACCGAAGAGGAGGATCAAGGATAAGGTCAAAGAGAATGGAGGAGAGATCACGGGGAGAGTCGCCATCGTCGCGTAGAAGCCCTTCCCTCTGACATTCGTACGGGTTAGCGTAAAGGCAAACAAAAAACCGATCGCGGTCGACACCGTCGCTGTCAAAACGCCCAGCAGAATGCTTCCCCACAGCGCCTGTAAATAGTTGCGATTACTCAGAACGTGCCGCCATACTTCCAGTGTAAATACCCCATCCTTCATCACCGTCAAACGAAAGGCCTGATACAAAGGGAAAGCGATGAATATCCCGACGATGAGAAAGATGATCAGGATGGTATAGACCAGAATCGGGTCTTTGCTAAAAGCGTTGACGAACAAGATACAAGATAGCAAGACGATGAAGGTGATGGCAAACCCCTTCAAGAGATTCCCGTAGTTACGGATAACGCTTCCGTCGTGTAGGAGTATGAGCGTGCCTGTAACGTAACCTACCTCTTCCGGTATGATCGGCGTGAAAGAAATATAAACCGGATGTCCTTTCCATTCGATCCGTTTGGGATAGAAATAGACCTCTTCGTAGTAGGTGCTTTCCAATCCGTACGCATAGAAGGGCAAGGATTGCGCCCAATCGAAGAAGGCTTGGTCTTCTTTCGACGAGATAACGGGACGGACTTTCTCTCCGAATTCCGCGTTCCCTTCGGAGATGAAGGGAAGGATATCCGGGTATTGCTCTCGCGTGGACGATATCCATTGGCCATAAGAACGCGAAGGTACCGATTGGGAAAGAAGCAGCCCCGCCTCTTTCAACCTCTGGATAGAAATATTCGTGAACTCCGTCTCTAAGGTGCGAAATACCCACACGATCAGGATGATACCTAGCACACAAAAAAGAATCGCTTTCACCCATTTGACCTTCAACGATCTACCCCCTCCGCAGTCCGCCGATGGCTCCAAAGGCCGAAGCCTTTAGAGAAGAACGGAGAAAGGGCCTTTGGATACCCTTTCTCCGAGGTTAATCGATTGCCTTACCGTCCGATTTCGGCCTTCCACCTGGCTGTGAGCCGGTCTCGGTTTTCAGCGTCCCAAACGAGATCCTGCTCTACGGTTTTAATATCTTGAATTTGGATGTAAATATCGTCGGTGGGGGCTTCAGGGGAGAGTGGGATCACGTACCAAGCCGCGATGATGCCCTGCGCAGCGGGGCCTAGAACCCAATTATAGAGTTTTTTCGCCTCAACGGGATCCTTCCCGCCCTTGACCAAAGACATCGCTGCGATCTCGAAACCGGTGCCATCCGAAGGCAAGGTGATTTCGAGCGGCGCGCCGTTTTTCACTAGGCGAACCAGGTCGTGCAAATAGCCGATCGCCACGGTCGTTTCACCGATCGCGCATTCTTTCCCTGGAGCCGACCCGGAGCGGGTGTACATATTCACGTTCTTGTCCAAGCGTTTCAAATACTCGAAAGTCCTTTCTTCATCACCCTCATACAGATAGCGAATCGTGGTGATGACGTTGTAAGAGGTGCCCGAGGTGATGGGGTCCGCCATTCGGACCATACCGCGGTAGGTCTCCGACGCGATCTCGTCCCAATTCGTAGGCGCCGAGATGCCGAGTTCTTTCGCACGGTTTTTGTTCGTCACGAAGGCGAGAGGCCCAACGTAAAGACCCACCCAGAAACCCTCCGGATCCCGGTACTGCTCGGGGATACTCAAGAATTGCGGGCTCTTGTAACTCGCGGTCAAGCCTTTCATCTTGGCTTGCACGTGCAACACACCCACGCCGCCGACCCATATCGAGGCTTGAGGGTTCTCTCTTTCGGCTTCCAAACGAGCGACCGCTTCGCCGGTTGACAGCCGGACCCACTCCACCCGGATCCCGGTTTCTTTTTCGAAGGCGTCGAAGACTTCTTTCGCGAGCGGTTCTTCGAACGTGGTGTACGCTTTGACAGAATTGGCAGAAAAGACTAGTGCGGTGAGTAGAAGACACAAGGCAATCGTAGTGAGGCGTTTCATAATTTTCCTCCTTCTCTATAGTGTGTAAAGATGCGTTAAGGCAAAGACGATTATAACACAAGTGACTTTTTTTAGTAGCCCGTATGTGGGTATAATATCGAGGCGCAACAAAATGGGAACCCCGAACTTTAGTTCGGCAAGTTTCATTGCTTTTCCGTAAGCTCGCGAGAGTCATTAAACGCGTACGCCGCGATGGGTCTGTGAGGTTATCGCGGGGTAAGTGGTTTTTACGACCCCGCGATCCGCCTTTTGTCTTTTTTACACCGCCCCGGGAGCGCCCTGGGAACGCCGAACTTTAGTTCGGCATGTTTCTTTGCTTTTCTGTAAGCTCCCGAGAGCCATTAAACGCGTACGCCGCGATAGGTCTGTGGGGTTATCGCGGGGTAAGTGGTTTTTACGACCCCGCGATCCGCCCTATTCCCTTCTCAAAAGCGTATCGCGCGGTCGCATAAAGAAAAAGCGCTTACGTCGCGATGACCGTAGAAACCCCGCAGTCCGTCCTATTCCCTTCTCAAAAGCGTATCGCGCGGTCGCATAAAGAAAAAGCGCTTACGCCGCGATGCTGCGCTCGGGAACACTCCCAGTGAAAAGAGAAAACCATGCCAAACTAAAGTTTGGCGTTCCCAGAACGGATCGCGGGGTCCCGTTGGTTACCCCGCGATAACCCACGAAGTTCGGCGTTCCCAGCCCACGAAGGCTCGTGACCCGCCTTTTGTCTTTTTTTCGCCGCGTTGACCACATAGAATAAAAATCGTACGGTCGATTCTGACTTTGTTTCTTGATCGCGCCTCATAACTTGACAGACACGCCCCCTTCTATAGAGAGGAAATATAGAGTATAATCTATCGTCTTCCAACAAAAAAAGTTTCCGGGAGTCAAGCCGTATCTGTGAAGTGAGAAGACAGCAATCTACCTGCTTCTTAGATACGCGCGGGGCTAGGAGTCATGAGCCGGATATTGAGAGGAGCGCGGATGACGAGGACGAACGCGTACGTAATCACTGAGCCCTTCCGCGGACAAGTGCGGGGTTTTGACCTGTTGGATATTGCTTCCGACGACGCGCTGGTTAAGGTACGCGCTTGTGGGGTTTGCACCACAGACAGAAGGTTATTCGCCGGGACGCTCAAGGTTCCTTATCCCCTCATAGGCGGGCACGAGGTTGCGGGCGAAGTGGTAGCGGTGGGGAAAGATGCGAATGGGCTGGAGCCCGGGGCGCGTGTCGCGCTAGACACGATCTATCGCTGCGGGTCTTGTTTCTTCTGCCGGAAAGGGTTGGATCATCTCTGTCTCTATTCAAAAAAAGAGACGAAGCTAGAGGGCGTATCCCTCGTTGCGGGCGGATTTTCCGAATACCTCATCGTCAAACAAACGCAGCTCTTCCTCGTCGCCGATACAGTTGATTTTGCCGAAGCGGCATTGTCCGAGCCCTTGGCCTGCTGTTTACACAGTGTTCAAAGAGCTCGCCTGAGTTTTGGCGACTCGGCTCTCATTATTGGCGCGGGTACGATGGGACTCTTGCACGCCTTCGTCGCGACTCTCCAAGGGCTGACTCCATTGATCAGCGATTCGGACGCGGAACGCCGCTGTTTCGCCAACCGGTTGGGCTTTCAGACCGTTGAGCCCTCGCGGGTCAACGAGGAGAAGCATAGGGTCAACGAGGGCTTGGGATTCGATGGGGTTTTCATTACGGCGCCCGTTCTGTCTTTGATCAACGACTCTCTATCCTACGTTCGTAAGGGAGGGGCCATCGTTCTCTACACCTCCGTTCATCCCAACGGGACGGTCGCGTTCGACGCCAACCAGCTGCATTATTCCGAAGCGTATCTCACGGGGACAGAAGGGAGAACCAGAGCGGACTTCCAAAAAGCGGTCACGCTGATCTCGAAGGGCTTAATCGATCTCAAGCCTTTGGTGACGAAAAGGATCCAATTGGATGATTTATCAGAGGAGCTGTCCACTATGCCCTCCGGAAACAGCCAAAGAACGGTCGTCACTTTTTAATTTGGAGGTTATACAATGGCACTATTCACGATGAAACGGATGCGCCGACTTTTTCGAAAGGACGGCCGGAGCGTAATCGTCGCGCTCGATCACGGCGCAGCGATGAACGTTCTCCCCGATCTCAAAGACACGCCTTCGGTTCTGCGCGCCATCGTCGAAAACGGCGCCGACGCCGTCTTAACCTCTTTCGGCATCCTGAAGGATTATTGGGAAATCCTGGAAGACACTCCCGTCATCCTGCGGTTGGACGGGGGAATCACCTCTTTCGGTACGGGAACCAAGCGGTATAGCCAGCTCTACACGGTGGAGGACGCCTTAAGGCTTGGGGCGGATGGAGTGGCGTGTATGGGATTGCCGGGATGCGATTACGAGAACGACACGCTGTCTTACCTCGCGGGAATATGCGCCGAGGCGCGCCGATGGAACCTTCCCGTATTGGCGGAGATGCTGCCCGGAGGCTTCGGCCACACAGCGCGTGCGCCCGAACACCTCGCCTTCGCTGCTCGAGTAGGAGTGGAATTGGGCGCCGATATCATCAAGACCGAGTATTCGGGAAACCCGGACGACTTCAAAGAGATGGTGGAAGGTGTGAAAAAACCGGTCGTCGTCTTGGGCGGCGCCAAATCAGAGCGTTATGAAGAGATATTTCAGAGAATCCGATCCGCAATTGACGCCGGCGCGTCAGGCATCGCCGTGGGCCGGAACATTTGGGGTTATAAGGAGCCAGGAAAGATGACCGCCGCGTTATCCGCTATCGTGCACGGCCAGGCGTCCGTAGAAAGCGCTTTGCATATGCTGCAATAGTAGAATGATTCAATAGAGGTAACGGAGGTGTTCGGATGACCAAACGAAGAATGGCGATCGTCGTAGCGTTGATTTCGATCGTTTCCTGCTTTTCTTTTTCCGTGGCCCTGATGGTCACGGGAGAAATCGGCGGAAATCCTATCTATGAGATGATGGTGAGCGGCGCCGAGTCAGCGAGCGCCGAACTCGGGTTCGAGCTGAAGACTGTCGAGGGAGGGTACAACTCCGCGAAATGGGAATCTAACCTCATCGCTTTGGCCGCCACCGGGAAGTACGATCTCATCGTGACCTTCACAGAAGGGATGCCGAAGAGCGTCGAGAAAGCAGCGGATATGTTCCCGCGTCAGAAATTTGCCTTAATCGACGGCATCGCGGCCATCAAACCCAACGTTTACTCACTCGGGTTTAAGGACGAGGAAATGTGTTATCTCGCCGGGTATTTCGCCGGCTTGATCACGCTCTCTGATCTACCGGGCGCGAACCCGAACCTGACCGTCGGGCTCATCGGCGGAGACACCTATCCGGCAATGACGGACCGTATGAAGCCGGCCTTCACGAAGGGCGCGAGGGCAGTCCATCCCGATATCGACGTTCTCTTTTCGGTGGTGGGTAGCTGGTCGGATCCCAAAAAAGGAAAAGACCTCGCTCAGGCTCAATACGCGCAGGGCGCGGATATTATCCTGACGATCGCGGGAGGGTCTGGCGTAGGGGCGATTCAAGAAGCGTTGCGCTTGAACAAATATATCATCGGCGTAGACTCCAACACCATTCCGTTGGCGCCTGGAACGATCCTCGCGTGCGCGCTGAAACGAGCCGATCTCGCGATGAACGACGTGATGCGTCGCGCCTTCTCCAGCGCCTTGCCTTACGGCGCTACGGAACGTCACGGTATCGCGGAGGGAGTGATCGGTTTCACCTTCGACGACCCCACGTATCTCGAAACGATACCCGAGCCGATTCGCAAACAGATGCTGGAAGTCTTCGACGCGTTGAAAAACGGAGTCATCGACCCCCTCTCTTAAATGGAAACGCTTGCTGTTGTTTCTGCTCCGCAACAAGGTAAGCCGCGCTTCTAAAGGATGACGGTCAGGTGAAAACTGTGGGCCCATATGCGATCGAGATGGAAGGTATAAGCAAAGTGTTCGAAACCAATCGAACCGTCGCGCTGGATCGCGCTCGTTTTCGGGTCTCTAAGGGAGCGATTCACGCGCTTGTTGGCGAAAACGGCGCGGGAAAATCCACTCTGATGAAAATACTCTGTGGCTTGGAGCGGAAAAACGCCGGCGAGATCCTTGTCGACGGAATCCCCAAAGAGATTCGAAGCGTTAAAGAGGCCTACGCAAACGGTATCGGCATGGTGAATCAGCAATTTCACCTTATCGAAGACTACACTGTCTTGGAAAACATCCTCCTTGGAGTGGAGAAAACGAATCGATGGGGGTTAATCGATAGGCGCGAAAGCGCGAAAGAAGTTCAAAAACTCATCGAAATGAGTCGTCTCGAATTGCCGGCGGGAAGGAAAGTGTCCGAGCTAACGATGGGACAGCGCCAGTTGGTGGAGATTTTGCGGATCTTGAACCGCGCGGTCGAGATCCTCATTTTGGACGAACCCACTTCCGTGTTGAGCCCTCGAGAGATCGACTGGCTGTTTTCGATCATACGCGAACTGAGGGCGCGTGGAAAAACGATCATCTTCATCAGCCATCGCTTGGACGAGGTCTTCGAACTCTGCGACTCGATCACGATCTTGAGAAATGGCCGGGATATCGCGGAGGGGACACTCTCCGATTTTGACAAGAAACAGGTTTCTTTTTTGATGATCGGCGAACCACTCGGCGCCCTCAACCCCAAGAGGAGCCCAAAACAATGCCCCGTTCTCTTGAGAGCTGAAAACCTCTCTGTGAGGGATGCTGATAGAAAAACGGAGGTCGTACGATCGGTCAATATGATGCTCCGCGGGCACGAAATCGCCGCCCTCGTCGGTGTGTCCAACAATGGGAAACAGGAGTTGGTGGAGGCGTTGTCCGGACTGAGGGAGACGTCTTCCGGCAACATATACCTGAAGGATAAAAAGATGACAGGCTCGACGCCCAGGGGTTTCCGGAAAGCCGGCATCGCGTTTATCCCGGAAGACCGCGTGCGTATGGGCGCCTCTGTATCCTCCAGTGTTCTGGACAATATCCTAGCGACCAAATACTTCGAAGCGCCCTATACGAAGCGGGGTTGGATCAATCGAAAGGAGGCGGGAAAAACGGCGGAGTCCTTGATCCGTGAGTATCGAATTAAGGGCGCCTCTGTTCACGCGCCCCTGGCGACCCTTTCGGGGGGAAATATACAAAGGGTCATCCTCGCCCGAGAAATATCGTCGGACCCTTCGGTTTTGATCCTTTGCGAACCGACGTGGGGATTGGACCATCGCTCTTGTGACCACATTTACGAACGCTTGTACGAATTAGCCGAATCAGGAAAAGCGGTGTTGATCGTTTCCTCCTATTTGGACGAGGCGTTGCGTCTCGCCAATCGCATATTCGTCATCTATAAAGGAGAGATCATCGCGGAGCTCGAAAACTCCTCTTCCCTAACAAAAATCGCTATCGGCGAATTGATGCTCGGACTGGGCCGTCCTCTATCCCAGGGATACGAAGGAGACGGTTCGTCGATAAAGGCCGGGAGCTTCGATGGTCACACTTCGTGATCTTTGGAGAACCGCGTTTATCGTCGGCGCAGCATTGGGTTTTGGGCTCTGCGTGATCCTTTTGGCGAGCGAAAGACCAGGCGACGCCATCTACGCGTTTTTCCTCGGCCCCTTCTCCAACGCCTATTTCTTCGGGAACCTCCTGGCAAGCGCCATCCCGCTGATCCTGACGGGAGCGGCTGCCTGCGTTTCTTTTTCCGCGTCTGTTTTTAATCTGGGCCTTGAGGGGCAAGTGTATCTCGGAAGTTTTTTAGGTGTCTTTTTGACTTGCCGTTTTGGCGAACTCCCGCCGTTGGTGGTTTACCCCCTCGTCTTCGCGATCGTATTTTGTTGCAGCGGAACGCTGGCTGCGCTTTCGGGTTACCTCAAAAGGGCGCGAAACGTGAACGTGCTGATTTCGACTCTACTGATCAGCTATATCACGATCTACGTCGTCGACGCGCTCATCGAAACGGTGTTCATAGATCCTACGGCCGGACTGGCCGCGACGCCCTACATCCACGACAAATTCCTGTTTGCGCGACTGCTTCCGCCCTCCGATCTGCACTCCGGCCTGTTTCTTGCGCTCGCCCTCACGATAATTTTGCGCATCATTATGAAGAAAAGCGCGCTCGGTTTCGAAATCACCTTGACGGGAAAGAGCCCGGTTTTCGCGAGATATGCGGGGGTTTCGGTTTCTAAGGTCTTGACGCTTTCGTTGTTCATTAGCGGAGGATTCGCCGGTATCGCGGGAATAACCGATATATACGGCATTCACGGGCGTATGTTTCGGGGATTCTCGAGCGGTTATGGCTGGAACGGTATAGCCGTCGCCTTGATCGCGAAAAACCACCCCTTATGGGTGATTCCGGCTGCGCTGTTTTTTGCCTACCTCGAAAACGGGGCCAACGTCGGCGCCTTGTTGGCGGACATCACCCCCGAAATGGCGCGAACGATACAGGCGACTATCTTTTTCACCGTCACCGCGGACGCTCTGTTCTCGCTTATTCGGAAGAATAAAGGAGGTGACGCGTGGACACCTTCATCAACAGTATCGTCCCTATGATGACCCCGGTTTTGTTTGCCGCTCTCGGAGGGCTGTTCACGCATCTTTCAGGCCTCTTGAACATCGGCCTGGAGGGCTTGATGCTCTTGTCCGCGTTCTTTTCGATCTATGTGGCTCACCTCACTCACAACCTGTTCTTCGCCGTTCTCGCCGGAATCGGGATTTCTATGCTCCTGGCCGTATTCGCCGGATTCCTCTCGCTCAATCTCCGCGCCAACATCTTCGTGGTGGGGCTCGGGGTCAACCTCTTCGCGAACGGCTTCACGGTGATGCTCTCCTCGTTATTATTCTCTACAAAGGGAACGGTTTTTTTCCAGAACTTGCCGAAACTCTCTTATATAGAAATACCTCTCGTTCATCGCATTCCCTATTTGGGGCCGATTCTAAGCGGTTACGGCGCGTTGGACTATCTGGCGATCGGGGCGGCCGTATTGTGCGCTATTATCCTCTATAAAACCCCGTATGGTTACCATTTACGCGCGGTGGGCCGGGATGAAAAGGCGGCGCAAAACGCCGGAATATCCGTCTATTGGCACAGACTCTATGCCTTAGCCTTGAGCGGCCTGTTCGCGGGGTTGGGTGGCTGCGCGCTCGCTCTCCCGCTCCAAACCTTTGTAGGCGGTATGACGAACGGAAGGGGATGGATCGCACTGGTAGCGGTAATATTGGGCGGGGGAAAGCCGAGCGGCGTATTCATCGCCTCTCTCATCTTCGGCGCCGCGTCCGCCCTATCGAACTGGCTTCAAGCAAGCGCGCCAATGTCTCCAAAACTGATGATGACGTTGCCGTTTCTGATCACTCTGTTGTTTATGATAGTTAAGAAAAATAACACGGAGGAAGGTGTTTAGTATCGATAGTTTTTTTCTTGCGCTTAAAGAAAGACTTCCGCACTTTGGCCCTGCCCAAAGGAAGATCGCCGAGTTCATCATTCGGAACCCGCGAGTCATCGACGGCCTGACGATCCGCGAGTTGGCCGAAAAAACCGGTACCACTCCCGCCGCAGTGGTCACATTCTATAAGTCCCTCTCTTACAACGGCTTCCGCGCGATGAAATCGGCTCTATCCGAAGAGATCGACCTGGTCGAATCTATGAGTTTCTATCTCGTCAGACCGTCGAACCACCACACCGACCTGATCTCGGCCATCCACAATAACGTGCGTTTTGCTTCGGCGTCTTTGTCTCAAGAATCCTTGCGTCAAGCCTGTGATCTCCTGCTGAAAAGCAAAGCGATCGATATCTTAGCCTTTGGGTTCGACGCTGTCGCCGGCCAAGACGCGTTCTTGAAGTTGAAGCAACTTGGTTTTCAATGCAATTTTTTCCAGAACGCCTGTCTACAAAAACTGTCGGCCTCGCACCTCAACACCGAAGGATGTGCGCTCGCGATATCGAGCAGCTTTTCTTCCAGGGACATTTTGGATTCCATTCAGTTCGCTCGGCGGCGGGGAGCCAAAACGATCGCCTTCGCCCCTCAAGAATCCCAAGTGCTGGAGGCTGCGGATGTACGATTACCCCTGCAATCGAAATCTGAGATATTGGCCGAAGGGGGGATTCTGTCGCGTTACGTACAACTTTTCGCGATCGACTCGCTCTTCCTTAAGTTGTTGGAGTCGGACCCGCTCCGTTTCGCTCAGACCTTCGAACAATTCGACCGGATCATCCACCACAAGTGAAGGGACAACGCGTTGGCAGATTTGTTCGGTACGATCGACATCGGCTCCACGAACTGTAAAATAGGGATATTCGATGAGGAGGCCAACTTTCTCTATCGAGACGACAGCCCGATCTCGTCCCAGCTTTTGAGAAGAAGTGGGACGATCGACCCGTTCGAGATTTGGGAGACCGTTTCGGGACTCTTGGGGCGATTGCCGGAACGCATAAAACGCCGATTGCGAGCGCTGTGCGTCATCGGGCAAGGGCCGACCGTCGTTCCGGTCGACCGGTCGGGGCAACCCCTTTATCGAGCGATCACTTGGTTGGATGGACGCGGTAAGGAGCGCATCCCGGTGTTGATCGACCAAGGGGTCGACCCGCAGCTCGCCGCGGGTTTATCCGCCCTGGAATGGCTGAAAGAAGAGTTGAGTGAACAAGCGGTGTTACTACAACCGGCGGACTACGTCGCCTATCGGTTAACCGGCCGTCTCGCGAATATGTCGTTTCCCTTTGTCGGATACCTGCCTTGGAGCAGACAAGCGTTGGAAGAGAGAGAGTGGTCTCACGCGTTTTTGGTTCCCGAGATCGTCGAGCCGGGAAGCCTGTTTTCTAATTTAACCCAGGAGGCTGCGGATCGATTCAACCTATCCCCGCAAACGCTTCTGGTCGCAGGCGCTCCAGATTTTGTAGCCGCGCTTGTCGGCACGGGGACGATAGAAGACGGATCTTTATGCGATCGAGGAGGTTCTTCTCAAGGCGTCACGCTCTGCTCAAAGAGCGAGGTCTTTCCTCCAGGGCTGATGACGACGCCGTTCTTCAAGCCAGGCCTATGGAAGATCAGCGCGATTATGAACACGACCGGGATCGCCTTGGAATGGTTCTGCCGAAAGGTCACTGGACAGCCGCTCGAGCTCACTCTGGAACAGGCAGTAGGGTGCGCTACGCCCACAAAAATCTTGTTTCTTCCTTACTTGAGTGGGGAGCGGAGTCCTCATTGGGACAGCAAAGCGAAAGGGGTGTTTTGGGGGCTCACCTTGGATAGCGATGCAAGACGTATGACCGTGGCGATCCTGGAAAGCGTGGGATACGCGATAGCTGACGCGATCGAGCGGATGGAGAACGCCGGATGCGTGATCAAGCGGATTCGAACAACCGGAAAACAAGCGCTCAGCCCGATCTGGACCCAAATCAAGTCAGATATCCTCGGTAGGCCCGTAGAAGTTCCGGAAATACGGGAGTCGGAACTATGGGGAGGGGCGCTATTCTCGATGAAAGCAGTCTCGAATAGGGACTTGACGTTCTTGAGTCACGAGAAGACGCGAGTAGGACAAACTTATTATCCCGACTCTAAGAAACATCTCCTCTACAAAGAGCTGCTATCGATGTTTCAGAGCCTATATCCAGCCAACAAACCCCTATTCGCGCAATGGGCTCGTATCGATTTCGCGCGCGGCCCCACAACCCAACGGGATTAGGCGAATCGCCCTGGGACCGCCGAACTTCGTGGGTTATCGCGGGGTACCAGCTGGCTGATTTTTGAAGTCCACGAAGTCTCGCGATTCGCACTGGAAGCACCCAGGGAGTGGCCTGGGAACACCTTGGGAACGCCCTGGGAACGCCGAACTTTAGTTCGGCATGTTTTAGGTTTTTTCTGGGAACGCCAACTTTTTAAGTTGGCATGGTTCCTGTTTTACAATGAAAAAAACACAACTCATGCCACACTAAAGTGTGGCGTACCCAAGGGGCCGTATAGAAGTCGAAACCGAACTTTGGTTGCACATAGAATCTGAGAACGCCGCACTTTGCGAGTTATCGCAAGGTAACCAGCGGGCTGACTTCGGGAAGCCCACGAAGTCTCACTATCCGTCCTGAAAGCGTCCTGGGAGCGGCTTGGGAACGCTAGCTTTTAAGTTGGTATGGTTTCCTTTTTACAAAAAAAAGCACAACTCATGCCACACTGAGGTGTGGCCTTCCCCAGGCCCTCCCAGAGAGGCGAACCCCGCCCAGCGGTCCCAGGACGTTTCGAGCAATTCAATAAACTTCGCTTTTCTCAAAATTCCTCGGATTTTGCGTTGTTTGTTAGTTTAATGGTATAATGACTAGCCGTTGCGCAGATGGGAGGGATAGGATGCGCAGAATACTGTTGCTGATCTGTTTCGTTTTCTGCTGGCTGTGCGGCTCGGTGTTTTCGATGACACAGGCTGAGCTCGAAGGTTACCTCGCCCTAAATTATAGGAACATCGTCTATGTTTTCGATCCTCAGACTCTTAATATCCTCTTTTCCAACGAACGTGCGTCCGAGTACTACGGATACACCCTCGAACAGTTCACTTCGATGAACCTTATGGACATCAGCCTACTTTCCGAGGACGATTTGAGAGATCAAATCAATGAGGCTCTCGAAGTAAAACAGAAGCCGATAATCAATTCGCAACGGTTGGCTGACGGGAGCATTCGGACGATAGAAGTCCACGGTTGGCCCATCGAAGTGGATGGGAAGACGCTCTTGTTTACTACGGTTTTTGATGTGACAGAGAGGGAGCGCACAAAAAAAGAGTTGGAAAAATCGCTGGTGAAGCTTACAAAAGCGGAGGAGATGGGCGATGTCGGCCATTACGAGATCTATCTCTCCGAAGAAAAAATGGTTCTCTCAAAAGGCGCTGAAATGATCTACGGACTCGTCGGCGATCTTTGGCCAAGTTCAACGATCTATGAATTGATTCTTCCCGAAGATCGCGAAAAGGTCGCGAAAAGCAGAGAAGAGTTGGTCCGAGTGGGAAAGCGTTACGATGTGACCTTCTCCATACGGCGCGCCAACGATGGGGAACTCCGATACCTTAGATCGCTAGGCGATTATGATACCGTGAACAATACAATATTCGGTGTCGTCCACGATATCACCGAGCAAAAAAAAGCCGCGGCGGAGCTGAAAGCCCGGAACGACGCGTTCTTTTGGACCCTAACGGCCGGCATCCTCACGATAACCGCGATCGCCGCCCTCCTGGCTCTTTCGGTTCTAAAACAGCTAAAGGTGGGACGCGAGTTACTAGAGAGTAAAAGAAAGATCGATGTTCAGAACGAAGAATTGCAGGCGGCAAACGAAGAGCTCGCAGCCTCGAACGAACAGCTCGCAGCCACGAACGAAGAGTTGATCGCGACTAACGAAGAGCTGAACGCCGTGAACCAAACGTTGGAGAGGTCTTTTATAGAGATCGAATCGAAAAATGCGGCTCTTGAGAGAATCAAAGCAGAGTTTGAAGAGCTGCTTCAGCAGACTGGCGCAGTGGTTTGGCAGGTTGACCTAAACGGAACTTTTGTAAGCCTTCGGAACCTCAATCCCGAGGTCAACGGATTTACCGAAGAGGAAATGCTCGGCAAGATGAGTGTGTACGACCTTCATCCTGAAGAAACCCGAGGAGAGTTTAAGGCTTATATAACGGAAGTGATGCGTTCGGAAAAGACCCTCTGGAATTTCGAACATCCAGTAAGTACCAGGGATGGGCGTAAGCGGTGGGTCTTGTCAGTATGGTTCCCGGCTTACGATGAACGGCATCGGTCAGTCGGTTATCGCGGCATAAACATCGACATCACAGCGAAAAAAGCATTAGAAGAAGCGCTGATCAAGTCGAAAGAAGAGGCGCAGGCGGCGTTGAAGGCCAAAAGCGCCTTCCTATCCAATATGAGCCACGAGATCCGAACGCCGATGAACGCCTCTATGGGTTTCACACACCTGCTTTTGGAAACAGAAGAGAATCCCGAAAAGAGGAAGATGCTCGAACAGATCGATGCTAGCAACCGCTATCTGTTGAACCTGGTGAATAAAATCTTAGATTTATCGAAAATCGAAGATGGGAAGATACGTATTCGCGAAGAAGATTTCATGATTGGTGAAATGCTCGACCGTATCGTCGACAACTTCTCGCACCTGGCAAGAGCCAAAGCGCTTGACTTCTTTGTGAAACGTGAGCCCGAAATGCCCGTTATTGTTCAAGGTGACGAACTCCGCCTGGAGCAAATCCTGAATAACGTGTTAAGTAACGCGATAAAATTCACAGAAAAGGGCGCCGTAACCTTCGAAATGGCCGCCACCCCTATCGAAAACAGCGAGCATCGAATGCTTTTTAAGTTTAAGATCGCTGACACCGGGATTGGGATCGAAGAGAAAGACTTCCAGCGCATATTTGACAAGTTTGAACAGGCTGAATCCTATCTGACCAAAAAATATGGTGGAACAGGTCTCGGACTTTCGATCACCAAAGAACTGGTAGACCGAATGAAGGGGTTTTTACGCTTGGAGTCTTCCACAGGGAAGGGAACGACCGTGGTCATAGAGATCCCGATGACAGTTGACGGAGAGGCTTACACAAAGAAGAGCGAAAACGGAGGTCCCGTAACTTACGATTTAGAGGGCGTCCATATACTCATCGCCGAAGACAACGAAATCACACAGAATCTGATGAAACGTATCTTTCAACGCCACGGGATATCGGTCGACTTAGCGGAAAATGGGCAGAAAGCTTTGGAAATGCTTCAACAGAACCGGTACGACCTACTGCTTATGGACATCCAGATGCCGATCCTGAATGGTATAGACACAACGAAGCTCATCCGGCGAGAGGAACGGTTCAAAGACCTCCCGATCATCGCCCTGTCCGCCTTCATAGATCAAGAGGTCGAAGCCCCGGCGCTTGAGAGCGGAATGAACGGGTTCGTTACGAAGCCGCTAACCGCGCAGACAATCCATCACCTCATCACGACGTATCTCCTGCCATTGAAAGAAAAATCGTAGTCTTATCCGGTGGTGAGGAACACGCGATAAGCTTTCAAAAAATACTATCCAAAAAAACCAAGGAGACGGGTAGGTAAAAAAGGAGAGTCGGCGCAAAGGCGCAACGACGGTAGTGTCATACACCAACGAATTTGAGCCCGATGCGAATGGCTCCTCCTACTCCGAGCAATAGGATCGGATGAAGTTTGTATTTACGAATGCCAACGACGGTGAGTAGGGCGATTCCCACGCTCACCCAATCGACCTGCGATAGGAAATTTCCCGTCCATTCTCCGGGTTTCACGATGAATAGGCTGGTTTCCGCCATGAAGTAGGCGGCCGATAGTATCAACCCGACGATGACCGGCCGCATCCCGTAAAAAAGCCCCTGTTTGATCGGATGACTCTGGTATTTGAAGAATATCTTCGAGATCAACAGGATCAGGAGAACAGAAGGCATCACTACACCTAAGGTGGCGGCCACGCTGCCGAAGAAACCGATCGTTTTAAACCCGACGAAGGTTGCCATATTGATCGCGATCGGTCCCGGCGTCATTTCAGCGATACCGACGATGTTGGCGAAGCCTTCTGCCGTCAACCAACCCCGAGAGACGATCTCGTTTCGTATCATTGGAATCATGGCGTACCCACCGCCAAAGCTGAACAACCCGATCTTAAAGAAAATAGAGAATAGCTCGATGATCATCGCGAGCCCCTCCCTTTCTCTGGAAAGAGGATGTACAAAAGGATTCCAAAACCCGCTCCGCCGATAAGCAAAAGGATCGGGTGGACGTCGAGTAGGAATAAAAGAAACAACGTGACCACCAAAATCCCTATCCCGATCTTATCTTTGACCGCCGCTTTGAACATATTGTAACCGGCGATCACGATGAGCCCTACAACCGCGGCGCGAATCCCCACGAAAGCGGTACGCACCCACTCGTTCTCCTGAAAGGCGGAAAACACCATCGCGATGATCAAGATGATCAAAAAAGAGGGGAGCACCATTCCTAAAGTAGAGATCAGCGCGCCAGTCTTTCCCGCCATTTTATAACCTATCAGGGTTGAGGAATTGATCGCGATCGCTCCGGGGAGGGATTGCGCGACCGCTAAAATATCCAGGATTTCTTCGCGTGAAACCCAATGATGGGTATCGACAACCTCTCGTTCGATCAAAGGGATCATCGCGTATCCTCCGCCGAAGGTAAAACACCCAATTTTGAAAAAGGTCCAGAACAGAGTTCTCAAGAGTCGCTTGTCTTTCATCTTCCACCAGCTTTCCAGAGTCTTCGTTTTAGCATAAGGGCATCTTCGGGACACAGCTCATGACACACGTAACACCGTATGCATTTTTTATAATCGATGTGTTGCTTGTCGACTGTGATCGCATTCGCGGGACAGTGCCTTTCGCATATTTTACATTGAATGCACTTCGGGGTATTGAATACCGGCACTCGAGCCCAGTGGTGGGTGAGTTCCTGTAGCCAAAGCGGCATCTTAACGATCTCCGTCAATCCTACCGTGTCTGGCATCTTGACCGAATTCCTCCAATTTCCGTGAATCTTGTACTCCGGGATCAGCCCTCGGGCTTTCGCGCGGGCCAGCGTATAGACTTTGTCCGGCGAGACGTGTAGGCGCATCGCGACAGCGTGGTCTAAGGCATAGGCATTTTTGCAAGAGGCGAGAAGACCCAACCGTTTTTTTTGCCCGTTTGACGGACCGTTCCCCTCCATCCCGTCGATCCCGTCCATGACCGTTAAAACCGGTTTCACCAATTGATGCACATCGACGAGCAAATCCGCGAACAGATGATAGTCTTTCGCGCGCAGATGGTACGCGGGCTTGTTCAATCCCAACACGCAACCGAAGGTGTTCTTCACCCCCATCGTCAGCACCATTTGGCCGTGTGTTTTCAACTTGGGCAGGTTGACCACCGCATCCACCCGATCGATCAGATCCCCCAAGCGAAGCTGCTTGAAGACGTCTCCGTCCTTCTCCACGAACTCTTCCATCTCGATGAGCGGCACGGCCAACTCCTGACACACTTGGCTGATGCCACAGGCCACGGCCACTTTTCTTACGTTTCCGACCCCCGGGCTGTCGGACACAACCGGCTTCACACCCAGGTCCAAGAGGAACCGTAGAACCCCTCGAACGATGGTCGGATGCGTCGTAACCCCCTCCTCTGGGCTTCGCGCGGACAGCATATTGGGCTTCACCCACACCTTTTCGTTTTTCCAAAACAGCCCTTCGTATCGCTTAAGATGCTGAGGAAGCTGCCTTTCAGCCTCTTCGTACGAAGCGCAGGACTCTAGGATCACATCCACGATCGAACTCTCTTCGGTCGCTTGGGCGAAGTCTACTAACCGATCGGGAGAAGGCGACAGCCTTCCGTCCGGTACTTATACGGGGTGGTTTCTTTGAGCAAAAAGGGGCTATCGAGATCGTGGTGTGTGAACGCTCCCGTCCCGCAAGCGAAATGAACGCTCTGGGCGATTCCTACTCCGGATTCGCTCATACAGCCGATCATCAGGCCGACATGGGCGCTTCTGGCGAGTTCGACGATCGCCAAGGCATCTGATATTCCTGACTTCATAAGCTTTATGTTGATATAATCGACACACTCTTCTCGGATCAACCTCAAAGCGTCGAAGCGGGTCTTCGCGCTTTCATCCGCGCAGATGGGGATACCCGAATGCTGCCGGACGAACCGCAGCCCGTCAAAATCGTCGCTCCACACGGGTTGCTCGAAAAGGTCCATTTTCACGCCGTTGCTCACCATCGCTTCAGCGAAAGTGACGGCTTGTTTCGGCGTGTAGCCCATATTCGCGTCCACGACAAAATGCATCGACGGTAGGGCCTCTTGAACGGCTAACACACGGGCGATGTCGGAGGGCAAGTCCTCTCCGACCTTGAGCTTGAGGATCTTAAAGCCTTTTTCGGACGCCTTTTTCGCGTCTTGAACCGTGTTTTCCAAGCTGTCGATGCTGATCGTAAAATCCGTCTCCACGTATTCTTTTGCGCCCCCCAGTATCTCATAGACTGGAGTCGAGATGAGCGTCGAAAAGGCGTCGAGAATGGCGTATTGCACGCCCGCCTTCAGACTGGGCGCGGAACGCGAAAACTTGTCCAACGTATCGAAAAGCGGGCGGTATCTCTGGACTTCTCTATTTCTCAACATTTCAGAGATCGGCGTTTCAAAGCCCATCAAGACGGTCTCGATCTCCCCGTTGACCCGGAAGGAAGGGGACGCTTCTCCCCTCCCGATTATGCCGTTATCCAGCTCGAGGGCGATAGCGATGACTTTCGATGAACTACGGACGCTGTTGGTGATATGGAAAGGTTTTTGGTAGAACACTTCGTTCAATTTGAAGGTGACGCGTTTGATGAGGGCCATCTTGCAATCTTCTCCTTTTTTGGTATAATCTATCCATTGATTATACCTCATCCTGAAACGACTTGATCGGACAGGGTGTTTACAGCTTCTTTATCTTTGTTTTCAACACGAGGGGGACTACAGATGTTACGATACGAAAACGGCTGGTTCGTCGAAAAGGTGCCCGTCGATCTGATTGCGGAGAAATACGGCACCCCTACCTACGTCTATAGCGCCGCACAGATGGACGCGGCCATTATGAGGGTGATGGAGAGCGTGGAGGGCTTGCCCGCTACCGTATTTTTTGCCTGTAAAGCCAACAACAATCCGTTGCTCCTGAACTACTTTCATCAGAAGGGCCTTTGGATGGATGTGGTGACGATGGGGGAATACCAGATCGCCCTACGCAGCGGGGTGAAACCCGAGCGTATCGTCGTCAACGGAAATGGCAAAACCCTCCTCGATATCGAAACGTGGTTAAATGATGGCGTATTCGCGATCAACATCGACTCGAAAGAAGAGTACGGTTTAATCGTTGAAAACGGGCTTACGGGCGAAAGGGGCACGCGTTTTTTCTTACGTGTAAACCCCGATGTAGACAGTCGAACCCACCCGTACATCTCCACCGGACTGAAAAAGAACAAGTTCGGCATTCCGATGGAAGAGGCGCAAAAGCTCTTGCAGGAGGATCATCTGCCCGTTTCGGGCATTCATATGCACATCGGTTCTAGCATCCAGGAAATAGCCCCTTTCAAGGAAGCGATGGAGAAACTGCTATCCTTTAAAGAGAGGAACCCACAGATACAGATGGTCAACTTCGGAGGCGGGTGGGGGATCGATTACGGGCACGCCGGAAGCGGGTTCGATCTGAATCGGTTCCGTGAGGAGATAGGACCGTTACTACGTCAGTTCCGTTGTCCGATCTTTTTGGAACTGGGACGGTACATCGTCGCTTCCGCCGGATTACTGCTCTCTAAGGTACTGTATTTGAAACAAACGCCCTACAAACGATTTTTGGTATGCGACGCCAATATGGCCAGCCTGATTCGACCCGCGTTGTACCAGGCGGAGCATATGGTCGTTCCTTTGATTCAGAAATGGGAAAAACGCCAAAAGATGACCGTGGACGTCGTGGGCGCTTTGTGTGAAACCGGCGACATCCTCGCGTACAACCGGTCCCTTGAAGAGCTGATTCCGGGAGAACACATCGCCATCTTGGACACTGGAGCCTACGGGTATTCAATGTCTTCGAACTACAACGGGACCTTTCGCCCCGCGGAAGTGTTGGTGAACGACGAAAAAACACGCCTGATCCGAAAAAGAGAGACCGTGGACGACCTCTTGAGATTGATCGATTGAGCGCTGATTTTTTGATGCAAATGAGGCTACGCAGGCGCCACCGTCTTTGAAATGTTTATACAGAACCCGAACCCGTGAGAAGGTTTTGCGTTTCCTTTTCTCTTTCGTTCTCTGTTTTAAGCCAGGTTAGGAAGGGTTTTCGCGCGAAGGAAAGGCTTGCATCTTTTTTCCGTAGGAGTATACTATGGCCAGATTTGTCGTGTCTTCGCATCACCCAATCCCAGATGGTTGAAACAGAAAGGAGGGAAAACGATGCCCGACGAGAAAGACAAAAAGAAACCTGGAAAACCGGAACCAAAAAAAGAAACACCAAAGAAACCGGAACCAAAACCGAAATAGACCTCGGTTTAAAAGCGTATTCGAAAAAAGGGCGGGATCGGGCGCCCTTTTTTGGTTAAAGCGAGGAGGATATAAATGACAAAAAAAGAACCGCTCCACCACACGAGAGAAATAGACCCGAAGAACGCAGCGGGAGAACAACCGGCGACTCCCGAAAGCCTTTTCAACCTTCGGAGGATGCTACGGAATAAGGATGACGCCCAAGTGTTGCAAGCGATAGAAAAAATCGAACAGATGAATCAGATCGGAAAAGAACTCCTGGCCGATATCAAGAACTATCTTTGGCAACGCGGGAATACGGCCAACAACCTGACCGAAAAGATGGCTCGTCTCTTTCGAAGATTCGATCCCGAGGGATATGAAACCTTCATTCTACTCAGAGACAAATCGATGGGGAACCTTCCAAGCAAAGAGAAACGGCTGTCGAGCAAATCGGCGTTCGAAGAAGAGATCAAGGACTTCGGAGATCCCCGGGTCGAACTCGTCGGGGAGCTCGATGTCGATGATGGAGACGAGGAAGAGAGCGATTAACCGCGCGCACCACATTTTTATAAATCAGGAGGATCTATTTTCATGAAAGGCACAGGCTTTTGCGGGATCAACTGCCACACCTGTCCGATCTATCAAGCCACCGTCGAGGATAAACCGGAAGAAAGGGCCAAGCTGGCGAGAGAGTGGAACAAAACCCACCAGACCACTTACAAAGCCTCTCAGATGATTTGCCTCGGGTGTAAGTCCAACCGCCCTTTCGCCTATAGCGATGAATGCGAGATACGAGAGTGCAACATCCGCAGAGGGTTAAAAAACTGCGGCGGGTGTCTCGAGTTTCCTTGCAAGATCGGGCGGGAGTTCTGGAAAACGATGCCGGAAGAGTATGAGAATTTGAAAAAAATCCACCGGCTTTTGTTTAAAGACGTCGCGGATTCGGTCAGCGAATTCGAAGAACCCGAGGAAGAAGGAATCCGAAGCATTTCGAAGCGCGGCGCGCTCCCTTACGAGGAGCACACGCAGAAGAATCATCAAGAGCACGCGATCAACAAACCGGTCAAGAAAAAAGCGGCTCCCCTGGTCAAGAAAAATAACCCGTCGAAGAAGAAAAACAACGCTACACAAGACGATTGATAGAGAAGCCAAGGTACCGGCGTAAGTCGATGATCAAAGAAAAAAGAAGGCGCTCACAGGCGCCTTCTTTTTTATACAGATTCTGTTAGCGATATTCGGCGTCTGCCAGCATCACCCGTACGTCGGAGATCCAAATATCCGCCTGCGTCGAAGCCGAATCTCCCTCCCCAAAGGCTATCAAACCGATCTTGACGCATTCCATATTCGCCGTGACGTCCGGCCAAAAGATGATATTCACACCGGTCAGTGTCCGATAAGGATCGCTCGCGAAAATGATCTCTTCATCTGGATAGAGGAACGAAGAATGACGCGTTGGGTACTCGGATGTCGACCACAAAACGGCCTTCGCTTGAGAAGGTGGTAATTCCGAGTAGGCGGTGTAGTCTCGGTTATACAGGTGCGCCACGACCCCGGCAGCGGCGAAGTCAGTCGGGGAGTTCAACGCGGCGGCTTTGAGATCAACCATAACAGACGCGGTGACGACGACCGCTTTCCCCTTCATATACGCTGGGATCGGGATGATTTTTTCCGCTTGGATCATCGCGCTGCCCGTGGCGTTGAGTTGAAGGTATCGGGTCTTCCCGGAGGTCACATGCTGCCAGCTCTGTATCTGGCCGGCGCGATAAAACGCCCAATTGTCCAGTTTGTCCGAGAAAGTATGCGTATAGAAATACTGAGACTGCGACGCGGCGGGCACAACCCCTATCTGTTGGTTGGTGTGCTGCGCTATCAATATCTGAAGGACGCTTAAAAAGTTGGCGTGCGCGCCTTTGGCTACCGCTTCTTGGTATAAGGCCACCAGTTTTTGATACAAACCGGGGTCGAGAACCCCAGGATCGATACAAACAGGAACACAGGCCTTAACCCCTATCACCTGTTGGGCCGGTTGAATGAGGTACCAGCACTTTTGCTTTCCGAGGTTAAACGCAAAGACACTCGAAACAGCCAGAACGAACACGAGTATACTCACCATCAGAACTCTTTTCATCTTTCCCCTCCCCTTTCTATCTACGCGTCGGAAGTCCCTTCCTAGAGGTTTCCATTTTCCCGTACTATTATATCAGAATTCTCGTTTTTTTCATAGAAAGCCAGATTTTCATCTGTTTTTTCGAACTGTTTGCCCACTCGGGCTAATACGGCTCGAAAACTATTCTAAAGCCTCGAGGCGTCGACTCGCTGTGGTTATTTTATCGAGTTGCAGCAAATATAGAAAGAGGAGGAGATTCTTCTTTTGTCCTTTTTACGCGCTATGAGTCTGCGCGGCCATCGCGGCGTAAGCGCCCCTTCTTTTCGCGACGGCGCGATACGCTTTTTTCCTGACCCATCGCGAAACTTTTAAAAACCAAAACGCGGATCGCGGGGTCCCGACGGTTATCGCGGCGTAAGCGCCTCTTCTTTTCGCGACGGCGCGATACGCTTCTTTCCTGACCCATCGCAAAACTTTTAAAACAAAACGCGGATCGCGGGGATCGTGGCGTAAGTGTTTAAGGACTCTAGAGGGCTTAAAGAAAAGCAAAAACGTGCCGAACTTAAGTTCTGCGTTCCCATTTTGGTGTACCCCGATATTATACCCACCCTCGACTCGAGAAAGGGAGTTTTTTATGTTATAATCCGTCATTCTACAACTCTCGAGAAGGTTTAAGAATCGTGTCTTTGGAGGGAAAGTATGGTAAGGGTGCGCTTTGCGCCGAGTCCGACCGGATTCCTGCACGTAGGCGGGGCCAGAACTGCGTTATTCAACTACTTATTCGCGAAAAACCAAAACGGGGTCTTTGTGCTGCGGATAGAAGACACAGACCTGGAGCGTTCGACCCTAGAGTCGGAACAGTCCTTGCTGCGAACGATGAAATGGTTGGGCCTTCATTGGGACGAAGGGCCCGATATCGGTGGGCCGAAAGGTCCGTATCGTCAGTCGGAAAGATTGGACATCTACCGACGCATGGCCTACGCGCTCGTGGAAAAAGGCAAGGCTTACGAGGCCTACGTTTTGCCCGAAGAGTTGGAGGCGATGCGCGGGAAGATGCTCGAAAACAAGGAGTCCCCTCGTTATTCCCACGAGACCATCGCACAATACGATACCCCCGAGCGGCGGCAAGAGTTCGCGCAAAAAGGGTGGAGCCCAGTCGTCTACTTCAAAATGCCTCAGAAGGAGTACGTCCTGAACGATCGGATTAAGGGGCGCGTCGTTTTCAAAGGCGGAACCACGGGCGATTTCGTGATCTTCCGAAGTACCGGGATACCGGTCTACAACTTCGCCGTCGTCGTCGACGACGCCCTGATGGAGATCACACACGTCATACGAGGAGACGACCACCTCACGAACACCCTTCGTCAATTGGCGCTCTACGAGGCCTACCAGATGCCGCTGCCAGAATTCGCGCACGTGTCGATGATTTTGGGGCCCGATGGTTCGCGATTGAGCAAGCGCCACGGCGCTACCGCCGTCGAAAACTTCCGAGAGATGGGTTACCTGCCGGAAAGCCTTATAAACTACCTGGCGCTTTTAGGGTGGTCACACCCGCAAGAAAATGAAATCTGTGCTTTAAATGAGATGATCCGGGCCTTTTCTTTGGAACGGGTCAGCTCGAATCCTGCGATCTTTGACTCGGGCAAACTCCTTTGGATGAACGGTATGTATATCCGACAACTGACCCCGGAAGCTTTATTGGAAAAGGCCGTTCCATTCATCATAGAGACCGGGTACATCGCTCCCGAAAACGTCGACGTCAACAAGAAATGGCTTCTGGAGGCGATGAAAGCGATACAAAATGGAATACACCAACTGGACGAGGTGGGGGAACTGCTGTCTCCGTTCTTCACGGACCCCATACCCACTGCCGAAGCTTTACGCTCATTGGAGGACGATCGCCTTTCTGCAGCCTTCAAACTCTTGTATGAACGCTTCGACTCGATCCCGTCTTGGGAGATCAATGAAATCATTTCGGTGATCAAGGCGGTTGTCAAAGATACCAAAGTGAATCCGAAACCTTTTTACCATACGCTTCGCTTGGCGTTGACGGCGCGAGACACGGGCCCCGAGCTCGTGCACGTTGTCCATCTGCTGGGGCGCAACAAAGTGCTTAACCGATTAGGCCGTTTGGAGGTGTAATATGTCGACGCATCAAACCCATCCCATCGTGTTGACCAATACGCTAACGGGGCAAAAGGAATCATTGATTCCCGTCCATCCCGGAGAGATACGGATGTACGTGTGCGGCCCCACCGTCTATAATTTGGTCCACATCGGCAACGCGCGCCCAGCAATAATCTTCGACGCTATGAGGCGGTTTTTCGAGTATCGGGGATATCGGGTGTTCTTCGTCCAAAACTTCACCGATATCGATGACAAGATCATACAGCGTATGAACCGCGAAGGATGGGACTTCGATACCATCACCGCGACGTATATACGCGAGTACCGCAAGGATATGCAGGCCTTGGGAGTGAGAGAACCGAACTTCGCCCCCCGCACCTCTCATTATGTGCCACAAACGATCCGGTTCGTGCAGGGTTTGATAGAAAAAGGACACGCTTACGTATCCAACGCTCAGGTCTTTTTCAGCGTGCCTTCTTTCCCGAACTACGGCGCGCTTTCCCACCGAAAAGTCGAGGACCTTCTCGCGGGAGCCCGGATCGACGTCGACCCGGATAAACGCCATCCTGCCGATTTTTCGTTGTGGAAAAACGCTAAACCCGGTGAGCCTTCCTGGGATAGCCCTTGGGGACCGGGCAGGCCCGGTTGGCATATCGAATGTTCCGTTATGGCTTGTGTCTTGCTGGGTGACACTTTCGACATCCACGCGGGGGGAAACGACCTGATCTTTCCCCATCATGAGAATGAGAAAGCGCAAAGCGAAGCCCTAACGGGAAAAACCTTCGCCAGCCTCTGGCTCCACAACGGCATGCTCCAGATGGACGGGTCGAAGATGGCAAAATCCTTGGGGAATATCATCAAAATCAGGGAAGCGGTCCGCAAATACGGCGCCGATGGCCTGAAGCTCTATATGTTCGCGACACATTATCGAAGCCCGATGGACTATTCCGAGGAACGAATGGACGAATGGAAAAGATCGGCAGTGAAAGTGCGAACCTTCCTCACCGAAATCGAGGAAACCTTGGGCGATACGACTCTCAAAGCAGCCTCCGATTGGCTGGAGGAAAAACGAGCCTACCTGATGAAGGCATTAAGTGACGATTTCAATACCCCGAAGGCCGTCGCGCTCGTCTTTGAAACGCTCAAAGAGTTGGGCCCGGTCAGTCAGACGCTGGCGCAACCGGACGGAGAATCCCGGCTGCGGCAGGCTTATTATCTCATCAAGAACGATATTGGCGACATACTCGGACTATTCGAAGACGCTTTCGACACGGTATCCCCTGAAAAACGCGAAGACGCCCTCTCCGACTTCAATACCCTGATGGACGTCCTGGTCCGCCTACGGGATCGGTACCGATCGGAGAAAAACGAAGAGATGTCCGATATCCTTCGCCGGGAATTGGAAAAACTGAGAATCAAGCTGATGGACGGAACCGAAGGCGCCCGATGGACTCGATCTCCTGGCGAGATCACGGCCGAAAGGCGCGAAGACATCCTTTCCAACTTTAATCTCTTGGTGGATTTCCTGGTCCGCTTACGGGATCGATACCGATCGGAAAAAAACTACGAGATGTCCGATATCCTTCGGCAAGAACTTGGAAAATTGAGGATAAAATTGATGGATGGGAACGATGGCACCCGCTGGACCCGATCTTAAAGCGTGCGCGGATGGAGAGATCCTGTTTTTCCAAGGAGAACCCGACACACGCCTGTACCGCTTGGTAGGAGGAAAGGTCCTGCTCTATACCCTGTTTCAGAAACCGAGGATCATCGCGGTGGTCAAGGAATCGCAGTTCTTTGGGTTCGCGCCGCTCTGTTCCGGATACCATCTCTTTAACGCCGAGGCGGTGGGCGCCGCACGCGTGGAAACCTTCGAATACGACTCCAAAGACCACGTGTTTCTAAAATCCTACTATACCGGACTGTGCCGTGATCTACAGCAGTACGGCCGGGAAGAATTGTGGGGGAAGCCGGAAACGGAGGCGGCAGAGATGTGGCGGCTCGTCTCGGAGTTACACACCTTTAAAGAACCCTTTCTCGTCCGATTCTTTCCTTTCCAGACCGTCACCAACACATTGAAAACGTGGGTTTCAGAAAAAAAAATCCAACCGGATCGTCAAAAAGGCAGCTACCGATTAGTGAAAGAACCATAAAAGGAGGAAAACAAATGGCAGTAATAAAACCTTTTCGAGCGGTCAGACCCCCTAAACACCTCGTGGGAAAAATCGCCTCGAAACCTTACGACGTGATCGACTCGGAAGAAGCGAGGGCGGAGGTCGTCGGAAACCCCTACTCGTTTTTGCACGTAGTGAAATCGGAGGTGGATTGCGATCCGTCCGTTTCGCTGTACGATCCTCAGATCTACGCGAAAGCTCGGGCAAACCTGGAGTCCTTCATAGAGAAAGGATACCTCGTCCCCGATCGAGAACCGGCTCTTTTTGTCTACCGCCATACCTGGAAAGGCCCGAAATGCCCTTTCCCGGAAGGGCAAACGCAAACGGGCGTCTTGGGCGCCTTCTCTTGCGAAGAGTATCAAAAAGGGAGTATTAAAAAACACGAATGGACCCGAAGAGATAAAGAAGATGACCGCCTTAACCACATTTTAACGACCAAAGCGCAAACGGGGCTCGTCTTTTTAGCTTATAAACACCAAGCCCTATTGGATACACTTGTCCAAGAGACCCTTCGGTCCGAGCCGGAGTACCGTTTTAGCGACGAGCTTGATGTCGTCCACGAGTTGTTCGTCGTAAACGACCCGAAACGGATCGCGGCTTTTCAACGCGCATTCGAACAGCTACCCGAACTCTACATCGCGGATGGCCATCACCGCAGCGCCTCTTCCAGCAGGGCACAGCAATCCCGTAAAGCGGCGAATCCTAGGCATACCGGAGAAGAGGAGTACAACTTCTTTATGGCCGTTGCCTTCCCGGACAATCAGTTGAAGATCTTAGACTACAACCGGGTTGTGAAAGATCTGAACGGACGCAGCGAGGAGGATTTCCTCAAGGCGATCCAGACGAATTTCTCCGTTCAAAAAGCGCCGAACCGCCCCTATAGACCGCTCAAGAAAGGGGAATTCGGAATGTATCTGGGAAACCAATGGTACGTTTTAGGGGCGAAACCGGGCTCTTTCCCCGCCGAAGACCCGGTAAAACGCTTGGACGTTTCTATCCTGCAAGAAAACCTACTGAACCCGCTCTTAGGGATTCAAGACCCGAGAACGGATAAACGGATACACTTCGTAGGCGGCATTCGTGGGTTGAAAGAGCTGGAAACGCTCGTCGATTCAGGCAACTGGAAGGTAGCCTTTTCTATGTTCCCAACGAGCCTCGAGGACTTGTTCGCCGTCGCGGATCAGGGAAAGACTATGCCGCCGAAATCGACGTGGTTCGAACCCAAACTGAAGAGCGGCTTGGTCGTGCATTTCCTAGATTCTTAGTGAGGCTGTCGGGTGTCGAAGAATCTTTCCGGTATGGATATAGGCGCTGATTACACGCGCCTATATTCCATCGTGGGAGGCAAAACCGAGTTCTTCGTCGAGGAACCGACGATTTTGCTCTACAACGAATTCGGAGAGCTGAAAGCCTTCGGAACCGAGGCTAAGGAGTATTTGGGGAAAACGCCTCCGTTCTACTATTTTCAGAACCCGGTTGACGAAAGCGGCATACACCAATTTGAGCACGCGCACGTGTTTTTCGAGCGATTCTTGAAAAAGAACGCGGTACTGAAGGGCTGGAGCAAGCCCTCGGTGTGCTTCAACTCTCCTCTCGGGTCGACACCGGTCCAAGTGCAAGCCGGTATCGAACTGCTGGAAGATTTGGGGTTCGCGCAGGTGTACACGCTGCCTACGCCCGTAGGCGCCGCTTTGGGAACGGATTTGGATTTGAGGGATAGACGAGGACACCTGATCGTCATCTTCGGGGCCTCCCACACCGAGATCGCCGTCGTCTCCCTTTTCAAAATCGTCTCCGGAAAGCACCTGCAGATAGGATTGCGTCACATCTATCAGCAATTCGTGTACTTTTTGAGAGAGCAACACGCTTTAGAGATCAGCGAGCGTATGGCGCAAGCGCTCGTCACCGATTATTTAGTGCTGTCGGAAGAGGGAGCGCAGAGCCATCCCGCGCCATCCGCAAGCGCCGATCTACCTTCGGCCCATATGGAGAAGGAGTTCTTCGCCGTCGGGATCGATCTGACAACGCACCTGCCAAAAAAAGTGAAACTGAAGTGCTCGACCTTGTTCGCGCTCGCACGGCCGTTCCTCGACCGACTGATTCTTTCCCTTCAAGAGGTCTTCGAAACCGTGGGGCCGGAGATCGTGAAGGACATCTTGGAACGCGGGGTTATCTTTGCCGGCGGGGGAGCCTACTTAAAAGGGTTGCCCGCCTATTTCGAGAAAAAAACCACTATGCGCCTTCTCATTCCCGAAAACCCCTCCCAGTGCATCGCGAGGGGAAATTGGACCTACTTGCACGCGCTCGCGCGGAAAGAACTGCCCGAAAACCTGTTCCCAAAAGAGAGGTGAGGGTTTCCGGGATGACCGTCCCTAAGACGCTCTTTTTTTTGGTTCTTCTGGGAATTCTCCTCGTTTTGGCTGCGTTTCAAAACCAACCGATCTCCTCTTTCGTGAAAACTGCCGTCCTGAACGCGACGGTTTCCCTCTCCTCCGTTCGCGATACCATCGACCACCAATTGAACAAACTCTACGGAAAGAACCAGCTCGCGCCGTCGGAGTCGGTCGCTCCGGAGTTGTCCCTATTGAAAGGCCTTCGTCAAACCGTAGACACCATCTTTAAGACCGAGTTCGAAGACCTGCTCGGTTCGGTCGAAACCCTGCGGAAGCTCAAGATCGGAGGGCTCTATCCGATCGTCTTCCTTTTACGAACGATGGGCACGGGGAACCAGGAAACCTGGATTCTGTACTCGGAGGAACCGGTGCCGGGTAACGCGTTCGTCGTCTCCATCCGGGAAGGGGCGTTGATCGGCAGAGTCCACGAAGTCAACGGGAACATCCTCACCGTCATCCCCTTGTGGAACCAAGCGTTTTCGACACAAGTGCGCGTCCTTTCCGCCGATCGCCAAATACGGGACCTGGCCTACCTGGAAGATGGAAAACTGCTCAACTTCAATCCCTCTTTCCCTTTCCAACCGGGGGACGAGGTTTATCTGTCAGACTACGAGCCGGGCGGTTACGCGCTCCAACGCTACGGCTGGAACCGACTGGGAACGGTGGGGGCGCTCCTGAACGAGGATATCGTAGAGTATTACGAGATCATCTACCGGTTTCGACGCGATCGCTTTTTGGACGAACGGTACTTTTTGGTCGTCTCTTGAGAGAGGGGACGCCGTAAAAAGGGGTGAACTATGAAAGCAACGAAAGTCATTAAGGGAAGGTACGCGGACAGCATCACGCTGATGCTGATCGCGGAAGAATTGAAAAAGCAACGGGGTGTTTCGGATGCGGTGATGAATATGGCTACACCGGCGAATATCGATATCATGCGCGAGGGTGGATTTCAAATCGACCTAGAGAGTTACTCACCCGACGATATCATTATCGGGATAGACGCCGAGCCCGAAAACGCCAAAGCCTTTCTAAAAAACGCTGAAGATTGGCTTTCCAACCCGCCTTGGCAAAAAGAGGGCCGCGACAAAACCGCCGAAGCTCCGTCCGAACCGCCTTTGGATACCAATCTCGCGATTATTTCCGTTTCCGGAAAGTACGCCGCGATCGAAGCCTTTAAAAACTTAGAACGGGATCGTAACGTGATGCTTTTCTCCGACAACGTCACGAAAGCCGAAGAGATCGCGCTGAAACAAGTAGCCCATCGGAGGGGGCTGCTCGTGATGGGGCCCGATTGCGGCACCGCCGTGATCAATGGGGTCGGTTTGGGATTCGCGAATCGTGGGAAGACCGGAATCGTGGGGATGGTCGGCGCGAGTGGCACCGGGATCCAAGAAACCTACACGCTCCTCCAAAAACGGGATATCGGGGTCCTCCACGCGATCGGAACCGGTGGTCGGGACATCCACGACGAGGTGGGCGGCGCGACGTTTTTGGACGGACTTCAGATTCTTTGGGAAGACTCGCGCATTTCGATCGTCGTCTGCATCTCGAAACCGCTCTCTGACTCGATGAAAAACAAGATCTCATCGAAGATCGAGAGCTTAAGTCGAACTTATGGCCCAAAGCCCGTCGCGCATTGCTACGTTGGCGACAAACGAAGGGCGCATCAGCCAAACAACTACTTCTGTACCGGATTTGAGGAGACCGCGCGCGTGGTCGAGGCGCTCGTCACACAAACACCCGTCGATAGCGTCCTCCCGCGAATGGCCGAAGAAAGGAAGATCAAATTGGAAAGGCTTGATGAAACCCTTCGGCACCGCGGGAGCCCTGGGCCCGTTCTGCGAGGATTCTACACAGGTGGGACGCTTTGCTACGAAGCCCAGAGTGTCTTGTCCGAAATACTCCCCGGTGTGCGAAGCAACGCGCCGATAGACCGAGAACTGATTGCCCGAGACCCGTTCCATCCGGAGGGGCATTGTGTGATCGACTACGGAGAGGACGCCTTCACCCAAGGGCGGCTGCATCCGATGATCGACCCCTCCTTACGCAACGCGCAAATGAAAAAGCAGTCGATGCAGCCGGAGGTCGGCGTCGTGTTATTTGACGTCGTTTTGGGATTCGGGTGCCATGAGAACCCGGGCGAGGAGCTGGCGCAAGTCATCGCCGGAACCTACGCGCATGGGAAAGGTAACCGATTCTTCTTCTGTTCCATCACCGGCCTGGACGAAGATCCACAGGACGCTCGCAAACAACGCCGGTTGCTGGAATCGGCCGGAGCCATAGTGTGCGCGAGCAACTCGGAAGCCGCCTATATCGCAGGCCATTTGTTAAAGAGGTGAGATGATGAATAAAGAATCGCTATTCCGCGAGGGGCCGAAAGTGGCTAACATCGGTTTGGAACGATTTAACGAGACGCTGAAAGAGCAGGGTGTGCCCACCTACCAGCAACCGTGGACGCCGGATCACACGCCTCTCTCATTATACCTACGCGTGAAAGAAGTAGAACGAGATCTTGTTCTGGCCGAACGGATAGGAAACGCAAATCGAGAGACATTAACCCGATTGCAGACCTCCCTACCAATCTTGCACGGAATGGGATTGGCCAAAGATGTCATCCCCGGCCTCTCCGGAAGGATGCTCTTGCACGCCGGCCCGCCGATCACGTGGGAGCGGATGTCTGGTCCGATGAGAGGGGCGGTGACCGGTGCCATTCTGTACGAAGGTTGGGCGAAAAACGTGGAAGAGGCGCAAGGGATGGCCGCTCGGGGGGATATCGTTTTCGACCCTTGCCATCACCACCAGGCCGTCGGTCCGATGGCTGGGCTCATCTCTCCGCATATGCCGGTTTTTATAGTTAAAAACACCGCTTATGGCAATATGGCCTACGCCACAATGAACGAGGGTTTTGGTCAAGTCTTGAGGATGGGCGCCTTCAGCGAGAGGGTGGTCAATCACCTGCGTTGGATGCGTCAAACCCTGTACCCGATCCTTTGTCGGGCGATAGACACCCTGCGAGAGCTCGACCGTCCGATTAACCTAAAATCGATTATGGCGCAGGCCTTGCATATGGGCGATGAGATGCACAATCGTAATAAGGCGGGCACGAGTCTCTTCATACGGCAAATAGCGCCGACCTTGGCCGAAACCGCGGAAGATACGTCGAAGACGGCCGATGCCTTGCGCTTCCTCGACTCTAACGACCACTTCTTTTTAAACCTCGCGATGGCCGGCGCGAAAGCTTCTTTGGACGCCTGTGCCGGCATCCCTTATAGCTCGATCGTCCAGGTCATGGCTCGAAACG
Source organism: Thermotogota bacterium ADurb.Bin062 (assembly GCA_002071085.1). Lineage (GTDB taxonomy): Bacteria > Thermotogota > Thermotogae > MWEM01 > MWEM01 > MWEM01. The sequence goes on from MWEM01000011.1 coordinate 53,128, forward strand.
GGACGGATTTTGGCATCCGCCTCGCGTGCCTGCCCGACCGATGGTTCACCTGCCCGGCCGCCGTCCCGAAAGTGCTCCTCTTTCCGGGATTCACCCAAGAAGATGTCAATCCGGACATCGGAGACAGCGCGATTATGGAAACCTACGGTATCGGCGGTTTCGCCTTGGCGACGGCGCCCGCGATCGTTCAGTTCGTCGGCGGAACCCCGCAAGACGCGGCAAACTACACCATCGAGATGTACACGATCTGTCACTCGGAAAACCGGGACTACACAATTCCAGCGCTACAATTCAAGGGGACACCGACCGGTATCGATCTGCTCAAAGTCATACGGCAGAATACCACGCCGATTCTCGATACCGGCGCAGCGAGCAAAGAAGCGGGGCGAGGACAGGTCGGGGCCGGGATCGTCCGGATGCCTTCGGAAGCCTTTATAAAAGCCGCGCAAGCGTTTTTGGACAATTTGCGAACGTAAATGAGATTGGCAGTCGGGCCGGCCGCCCTGATTTCGCACTTCGGGGTGCGGATAAACGCCTCGTCTAATCCGTTGCTTAAACACGGTCCGAAGGAGTAGACGCCCGGAAGCCCGAAAGAGGTTGAGTGTGGGTCAAGTTATGGGGTGACATAACTAGGAGGTCCACCGCGGGGTAACCAGCGGGCTGACTTCGAAGCCCACGAAGTCTCGCGATACGCCTTTTACATTTTTACTCCGAAGGTGAGCCAGAAAAAAAGCGTATCGCGCCGCCGCGAAAAGAAGGGGCGCTTACGCCGCGATGACCACGTGGACTAAAAATCGCACCAACGATTCTGATCTTGTTTCTTGATTACACCCATAGCTTGACCCACACGAGGTTGACCTCGACGGGTGAAATTTGATATACTCATCATAAGACTCGAAGAGAATGGGAGGACGCATGGAGATTTCTCGAGTGAACGGCATAGGAAACGATTATGCGTATCTTCGAAACCATCGGGCGCCGGCGAGAGTAGAGGCCGCGCCGGTTTCTCCTTCCAGCCTGGCAAATTCGCCTTGGGGGCCTGCGGCTTCAACCGGCACCCCCGGCCCGCTGAACCTTGCGGATCGAAACGCGGTGGAAAACGCCGAGAGATACCGGCCCAAGGACCCGATGTTGAAATTGGCCAAACGGATGGGGATCGTCGAGTGCCAGACCTGTAAAAACCGTCAATACGCCGACGTGTCCAACGATACCGGGGTCTCCTTCAAGAATGCGCAACACATTTCCCCCGAAGCCGCCTTCGCCGTCGTCTCCGCCCACGAGCAAGAACACGTGAGCATCGCCCAACAGAAAGCCGCCGCCAATGATAACGTCTCTGTCAGCAGTTCGGTCCGCATCTTCACGTCGATCTGTCCCGAATGCGGACGGGTGTACGTCAGCGGGGGAGAGACGCGCACGACCACCGTCACCCGACCCGAACAGCCGGAAGTAGAGAAAAAGGAATCCATCCCCTATCTGACGGAATCCTCCTTCACCCCGAAAACTGGCAACCGTTTCGACGCCGCTGCGTGAACCAGACCGATATCTCGGCCTCAACCTTGCTTCCAAAGTTTGTAGAGGCTGATCCAGTCGGTCACACCTAATTCCTCCGCGCGCGTGGTGAGCGGCTTTGAAAGGCTCTCCAGCCAATGGGGTAGCCTGCCTTCCTCAGGAAAATTATTTTTAAGCATCTTTCTGCGATTGGCAAATCCCTTCCGAACGAACGCGGAGAACGCGTCCCGCTCCCCCTCTGGTATCTCTGGATCGATAGGGTCTAAGGTGACGACTGCGGAGTCCACCTTCGGAGACGGTTTAAAGTGAGACTTCGAAACCTTGAAGGCGATTTGAGGGCGGGTCACCGATTGAACCAGGATTGAAAGGGAGCCGTAGTCTTTGGATCCGGGGAACGCGCAAAGTCGTAACGCCACCTCGTATTGAAACATGAAAACCCACCTTCGAACACTCCGAAAATCGAATAGGGCTTTCCGTAAAATAGCGACGCTCACGTTGTAGGGCAAATTCCCGAAGAAGACCCACTCGCCCTCTTGCCAATATGATTCCGGTTTGTAGTTTAAAAAATCCGTGATGTACAGGTGGAAATTGGGCAGTTGTCCAAACCGCGAGCGCAGCACCTTTTCGAAACGCGGATCGATTTCGAAGGCGTGGACCGGCAGACCCGTCCGCAGTAGTTCGTGGGTCAATGTCCCGCATCCGGCGCCGACCTCGACAAGCCGGTCGGTCGATTGGGTCTCTCCAACCTCAACGATCTTCATCGCGATTCGATCGTCTGATAAAAAGTTTTGGCCGTACTTTTTAAACAACCTCAATCCGTGCGGGTCTATCCAGTCAGCAGTTTTCATCACGCACCTCCGCGTCTTCAAAGGGGATTGTAACATAAATGACCCTCGAAAGCCCTTTCGAAAGTGTGATATAATATCAGGCGAATACCATATGGAGGTGCTTAAATGTCTGTTGTCAAAGTCGACCAAGACGCCTGTATCGGTTGTGGCGTTTGCTCAAGCCTTTGTGGAGAGGTTTTTGACCTCGCCGATGACGGAAAAGCGTTCGTAAAAGAAGATGCGGATACGGACCTGCCTTGCGTTGAAGATGCCGTGAATTCGTGCCCGGTCAGCGCGATTACGGTCGAATAGGACCTCGGGTTAAGGCAATCCATTGTCAGGCGGCCCGGCCGCCTGATATGCTTTCTTGCTTGATCAATAAAAAAGCGGACAGACTTGTCCGCTCCAATGTGGGGGGTATATTTATCCTCAAGGGGGAATAAGGGGTGCTTCCTCTGTTCTATATATCAGACTTCTCTTTCGAAAGAAAAGTTCAATGTATGAAAACCATGTGTTAGGGTTTACTGAAATTTATACTATTCGTATACGTTTGTTCACGATAAGACCACTGGACCTCTACAGGTGAGGGGTGAAATGACGAGCGCCATTAAGTACGGATGCTTCTATGTGTTCCTAGGGGTATCTCTCCTGGCTTTTTTCTTGTACGTGTACCCCCGTTACGAATATGATCAGAAAGCTTCCGACATTGCCATCGGTTTTGAACAAGCTTATACCGGCGACATATCAGGGCTCTTCACGGTGACCCCCATCCAAAATACCGGACTGAAAGGCGAGCGCGTCGTTTTTGTCTACGACTTTTCTGTTGTCCCGGAGGCAAATCTGGAGCGGACTCTAAAAGGGCGGGCGGGGGAAAAGGTCATCTTTTTCGAAAGGCCGTACCCCGCGCTCAAACCGGAAACCTTAGCCTCGTTGTTGGACCGATACGGAATCGTGGCCGGATTCCTGGAATTGAATCCCGTTTCGAACTTTATGCGAAAGGTCTTGCTTGCGCGTTCGAAGAGCGGACGAGAAGGAACTTTCCGCGTCCACACCATCAAACCGGCGGAGGTGACAAATCTACGGCTTACCTATGAAATGGTTCTTCGTCGGTGGTTACGGGCCAGAGAAGAGCGGAGCATCGATTTTTTCTGGGTCCAGCCCTTACCGTCGTCACTAGAGGTATCTTACGATGAATATGGTGTGACTCTTCTGCGTTTGTTCCATACCACCGGCTCGCTGAGTCCTGTGCCCGTTTCGATGAACGTGTTTTTCAAAATTATGCTCGCAATCGGCTCTTTCGGCCTCATCATCTTCTATTCTCCGGTCATCGCGATCGCCTGCGCAGTCTTCCTCTCTATTTACGGGATTTTTAACGGTTTTGCCGACACCTGGCTGTATCTCGCGGGATTGACCGGTACCTTCGGGATCACCGGTGTCTTTCGCGAGATGAGGAAGTTGGAGTTCAACACAAGCCTGAAGTATATCGCCACCATCATCTTCGCCTTGTTTTTGGGAGTGACCGTAAACGCGTTGAGCTATTCCCACGAATCGGTGACCGGCCTGCTTCAGCCGCACGGGGTCAAGCTCCTCACCTTCTACCTCCCGATGTTGGTCTTCATCCGAGAGTTTATCAGTTATGGCCTCCAAGGGCTGAAGTCTCGCTTGCATTGGAGCGACTTCGTGCTCGTGATCGGTTTGGTTCTCGCCATTCTATACAGTTTGCTTCGTTCTGGCAACGACGCGTTCGTCACCAATTTCGAAAGACAGTTGCGCGATTCTCTGGAAATGTTGCTGGGAGTCCGTCCACGTTTTCGAGAGCTGATCGGTATCCCCGCCCTGTGGCTTTACTTCCGAGACAAACATCACGGCTTCGGGCGCTATGCCTTCATAATCCCCGTTTTAGGGGTGATCGGGCTGTGTTCGATCGTCAACGCCTTTCAGCACGTTCATACCCCCATCACGATCATTTTCCTTCGTGAGCTGCTGGGCATCGTCATCGGAACCGCCGCTGGGATGTTGATTGGGGTGTTTTTACCCGCGCGAGAGGAAGGAGAATCCGTTTGAATATAGAAAAAACGTTGCACCGCTCGGGGATCTTGTATCAGGTGCAAAAGCCCTCTCGGTACATAGGTCATGAATGGAATCGATCCAAAAAGCCCGTAGAAAAAGGGGACGCGCGTTTTCTTCTCGTCTTCCCCGATCTCTATGAGATCGGTATGAGCCACCTCGGCTTGCGCGTCTTGTACGACGCCGTCAATCGCGCTCCTGGAATGATGGCCGAACGGGCCTTTTTACCTTGGGTGGATATGCAGCGGAAGATAGACGACGGGGTGATCCCACTTTACAGCTTGGAGACCTTCTCCACCATTGATGATTTCGACGCGGTAGGCTTCACCCTGCAATACGAACTCTCTTACCCAGGAGTCATCCGGTTCATAGAACTGGCAAACCTGTCGCCTTTTTCTCACGATCGCAAAGACGAAGACCCGATACTCATAGCCGGAGGGCCGTGCGTGTACAATCCCGAACCGCTCGCCGAAATCTTGGACGCGTTCTTCATAGGAGATGCCGAGGAAGCCATTGTTGAGATCGGCGAATGCCTGCGGGCCACGAAAGGCGAAAGGAAGGTCAAACGCCTTTCGGAACTCGCGACGATTCCGGGCGTGTACGTCCCGAGATTCCCACCGGCTTCCCCGGTTCGTAAGCGGATCGTTCCCAAAGAAGCGCTCAATCGCGTAGGCGACTGGATAGTTCCATTCATTCCCATCGTTCACGAACGTTCGATCCTTGAAACCCAACGCGGTTGCACCCGCGGATGCCGGTTCTGTCAAGCCGGTATGATCTATCGCCCCGTTCGTGAGTCCCCTTTGGAAACCCTGACTCGTATGGTCATCGCCCGAACGGAAGATACCGGTTACGAGGAGATGGCGCTCCTCTCCTTGAGCACCTTGGATTATTCACAGCTTTCCGAACTGATCGAGAGTTCGCGGGCGTATTTGGATAAAAAAATGGTGGCGCTCTCCGTACCTTCCTCTCGGATGGACCAGTTCAGTATGCAGATCGCCAATCAAATAGCGGGCGTAAGGAAGACCGGGCTCACCTTCGCACCGGAGGCGGGCACACAAAGGATGCGCGATGTGATCAACAAGAACCTGAGCGAGGAAGAGATACTCGCGACTGCGGTAGCGGCGAAAAACGGCGGTTGGACGCGATTGAAACTCTACTATATGGTCGGCCTTCCGACCGAAACCGATGAAGATATCGAAGGTATCATCACGCTCACGAGAAAAATCAAGGAAGTCGGGTTCCGGAAGATCAACGTGAGCGTGGCCGGATTCGTTCCCAAACCCCACACCCCGTTTCAGTATTGCGCCCAGAAGACGGTAGACGAACTCCATCGCATTCTACACGCGTTACTCGACATCAAAGGGGTGGCCTCTTTCGAGCTGCATAAGCCAGAGATGAGTTGGGTCGAAGGGGTCTTAGCCCGCGGAGACCGAAAACTGGGGGCTTCTTTAGTGCGGGTGTCTCGTCAAGGAAACGGATTCGAAGGTCTACAGGAAGAGTTCGCATACGAACGGTGGGTATCCGCCTGGAGCGAATCGGGAATCGATCCCCATCGATACACCGGGCAGCGCGAGATCGACGGGGTTTTCCCTTGGGATGTCGTGGACGCCGGTTTAACCAAAGCCTTTCTACGATCCGAGTACGAAAAAGCCCTCCGCGGAGAACCAACCCCCGACTGTCGTATGGGCGCGTGCAACCAATGTGGCGTATGCGATCCGTAGCGTTGGAAAAAGCGGGTGGGCGAAAGGCCGGCTTCGAACTCCGTCCTAGAGCGCAGGAGGGGGTCCTATGTCAGACGCTTTGAGAGGGTTGCTGGAACACGCTTTTATAAACCGCGCGCTCATCTCCGGCACGTTCAGCTCCCCTAAAGGTAATTTAGACGATCTCGCGAAGAAGATAACGGTTAAGCCGATCAAAACAAAAGCGGGATACGTCTTTCAATTTGAAAAGTTCTACCCGACGCGCGTTTTGCACGAAAACCTGAAACCGCCTGTCGCCTTCGAAAAGGCCCTCGCCCTCGTACGGGACTCCTATCGGCAGACCGTTCTCTTTTTACCGGAAGCCGACTATCACATTCTCTCTAGGGGCGGCGAAGCAAAAATCATCAAACGACAGGCCAGCCGCTCTGAAGCGACGCTCTCGCACGACCGGCCCAAAAACTACCGTTTGCCAAAAGGCCAGGCGGTGGACTATCTCGTTCGATTGGGCATTATGAACCCGGAAGGCCAGGTCTTTCAGAAGAAGTATGACAAGTTCCGGCAAATCAATAAGTTCGTAGAATTCGTCGAAGACGCCCTCAACAAAGCCGAGTTATCGGAGCAACACCTTCGCGTCATCGATTTCGGCTGTGGAAAATCCTACCTAACCTTCGCTCTGTATCACTATTTGACGAACGTGCGCGGGTTGAGCGTAGAAGCGACGGGACTGGACATCAAGGAAGACGTCATCGATCTCTGTAACCGCTTGGCCGACGAATTGGGATACCGCACGTTACGCTTCGCCGTAGGGGACATCGCGTCCTACGACTTCGCCGAAAAAGCCCATATGGTCGTCACGTTGCACGCCTGCGACACCGCCACTGACGAAGCGCTGTTGCGGGCGATACGATGGCAGAGCGACGTGATTCTCAGTGTCCCGTGCTGCCAACACGAACTTTTCCCGAAGATACACCACTGGGAACTGAAGCCGCTGCTTAAACACGGCGTTATGAAAGAAAAGTTGGCGTCCATGGTCACGGACGCTATACGCGCCTGCCTTTTAGAGACCTTCGGTTACGAAGTGTCTGTGATGGAGTTCATCGATATGGAGCACACCCCTAAAAATGTCCTGATCCGCGCTTTGTTGAGAAAACCGGGGTTTTACCCCGAAAAGTATAAAGTCTTTAAAGACTTTTTAGAAACGTGGGGGCTCTCGGAGACCTACCTAGAGAAAGGGGTAGTGGCGCACCGCTTGATTCCGGAATTCTACGGGACGCGTTAGCGTAGCGCTAAAAGAGCCTACTCACCGCGCGCGTGCGCCTTACTAAAACAGGTGGAGCGAAAAAGTCAAAGAAATCGGTCGTTGAAAAGAAAGAGAGAAGTCGGGCATAAGGGAACTCGGTGCTCTACCTCCTACGACGAGGCTAAACCGATAATACCCTTTGCGCGCAGAAGACGAGGAGCTTACGGAGATGCTTCGTAGCCCTACGGAAAACGGCTCCTAGAATACTCCCCTCACAATCGATATGTTCCGTTTTTTCTTGCGCCGAAGGAACACGTAGAGACACGCCAACTAAAGCTCGGCGTTCCCAGAAAACCTTGCTAGACGCAAGTCCGACGCATCGCTTTTTATATACACGAAGCGGAACCTCTCTTTATCCAACTGTCAATTGCGACCCGAAAGCGTAAAAACATAAGAGGTATTCCGATATCCCGCGCCTATCGGCACTACTGCTACGTGCGCGCATCAGGATAAGTACCTATTATTCTTTGAAGGAGGAATGACCGTGATCGTGACAACCACCCCCTCGATCGAGGGAAAAACTATCGTTGAGTACAAAGGAATCGTGTGTGGAGAAGTGATATCCGGCATCAATTTCGTGAAGGACTTCTTGGCCGGGCTCCGGGACGTCTTCGGAGGGCGAGCCGGAGCCTACGAAGGGGAGTTGATAGCGGCGAGGGAAAGCGCGCTCAACGAAATGGTCGACCGAGCGAGGTCGATGGGCGCTAACGCGGTTGTGGGGGTCGATATCGATTACGAGGTCATCGGGCAGAACGGGAGTATGCTGATGATCTCGGCCTCCGGAACTGCCGTCGTCGTTCGATAATTAAAAGAGGCCCGAAACTCGGTTACGCCCTTCTTTTTTACTCTTGTAAAGCATGTCATCGCAGCGTTTTAATAGGGTATTTCGATCGTCTCCCGGCCGAGACAACGTGACTCCGATAGAGATCGTAAAATGTATCGTGATACCGCTCTCCGGAATCTCGACGGGGGCTTTCTCGATGATTGCTCGTAACCTTTCTCCGAAAGCGATCAGTTTATCCGGATCAGAGAGCCTCGTAAGCAGGACGAATTCTTCACCGCCCCATCGGGTCTTCACGTCGTCTTTTCGGGTTTCCGTGAGGAGCGTTTGGCCGAGCGCTTGGAGGACCCTATCCCCGTTGTCGTGCCCATAGGTATCGTTGACCTTTTTAAAAAAGTCGATATCGATCAATAAAACTCCGAAAGGAATGTGGTATCGGCGAAAAGAGCTGAGGTGTTTTTCCATCTCTATTTCCAAATACCGGCGATTCGGTAATCCTGTCAGTTGATCGAAATAGGCAATCTCCTTCAATTCCATAACGCCTTTTTCGATCGTCCCTTTCGCCAGCGCATCGCAGAAAATTAGGACGAATCCACGACAACCGCTCTCCGGATCCGTAAAGGTATTGATCCGCACCTGCATCGCCACGCTGTGGCCCGCGCGATGGCGGCAAAAAACGGTCGTCACCACGCCCTCGAAAGCCATCCGGCGGATATCCTCCTCCAAGAAATGGTTCTCTTCATTATGCGCGCTGCGGAGCTGCAAAAGATCGACCAACGACTGGCCCCAAGCCTCCGTTGTAGAATAGTCCAGGTTCTGGACCATCGGAGCGTTCCAAAAGACGATCTTCATATGGTCATTAGCGATGCAGATACCGTCCGCCAGGTCTTTGAGCAAACGGAAATAAAACTCGAAATCCTGATTAATGCCTTCTTCGAGAACCAAAGATTCTCCGCCCTCCTAAGTTTGTCCGCGTTATGGGCGTTCTAGCCCTCACCGGGGGGATCAGTATCCCTTGTGCCCGGTACGCTTAACGCCTCTTCCAATCGTTAACAGCGGGTCAAATCGGCCCTACCCGTTTGGGTAACCTGATCCGGGCCCTAGCGAGAAAGAGTTATCCGAAAATAATCGTAAGAATCACCGGCACCATCAACGAACAGATCACCCCTTGGCCGAAGGCGATCAGCGTCACCGACAAGCGGTTATGCTTTGAGATCAGCCCGAGCAGCACATCCATAGCGGCCGCGCCGCCGATCGAGACGGACGCCAGAGGAGAAAATCGAGACAAAACCGGAATCAACAGTATGGCCAACGTTTCTCGTATGAGATTCGCCGTAAATGAAACGGTCCCTAGCAACGGAGAATGCATCTCTGAGATCATCACGCCCGACAGGCTATACCACCCCATCCCCGCGGCCGCTCCCATCGTCTCTTTCCCCGAGAACAGAGAAGAGGGGATCAAGAGACAGGCGAGCCACCCGAAAACCAATGTTCCGGAGATAACGAGGGCGCTCTGAATCAAGATCAGCGCGAGTTCTTTCTTGATTTTTTTAAATATGCCTTCTTCGCTGCCGATCTCCAAGCCGACAAAGAACACCAACGCCATCAATAAAACCGTTAAAATAAAGTCCGGAACCGGAAGAGTGAAAAATCTCCCGAGCAGGATGCCGCATGTAACGGCGGAGAGCATTAGGATCATAGGGACTTCCTCTTCTTTAAAACCCGTTCAAACAAGAACACGAAACAGAATCCTCCAAGGGCGCCGCATACGGCGATGACCAAAGCCCACCAGCCGATACGGGGCAGGGCTTCGAACAGCTCGGCGTTCGAACCGGTTTCGTAGCCCATGAGAAACAGGAGCATCAAAGTGATCCAAAGAACGACCTTGTACTTTTTGAAAAACGCCGGACGCCTTTTATAGCCGATCCACAAACCGGCAATGAATGCGATCAAAATCCCAGCGAAGACCACGTTTGAACACCCGCTTTCATCTGTCGTCCCTATTTTCTGCTTTCTACCCTTTTGGCGGGCACCCTGCCGCCCGTGCAGCGGGATTATATCATAAAACGGCCTTCCCGAATGGGGGGATGGAGACGTCGCACAGCAGTGACGATGCCAAGCTTACCGAGTGCTGATCGGAGCGCTTTTCTGGTATGGTTCTTGTCTCCGAGCGCGAAGTTGGGGCGGGTTACGCGTAAGCGAGTATCCAGTACCCTTTCATACTCTCGTATCCGCGATCAACAGAACGAGAGACGAGATGGTTGTTGATCCGATCGATCATCCCGACAGGGCCGATACCGGAAAGGTATTGAAAGTAGCGATCGAGGGGAGCTTTGCCGAAGACCGTTTCACGGATCGACTGCCGCTTTTTTTCTCCCTCTTCTCCGAAAGAAAAGATTGACGATAGCGTTATGGTTTGATAAGCCACAGTCCTTGGGGCCTTCGTTCGCTCAAATCCGCCGTCAAAGAAGGAAAAGGCGAATGCCTCTGCTGCCGCTTCATCGCTCTGGCCCAAAAGTTGGTCCTCGATTTGGGCGAAAAGATCCATAAAGAGAGCTCGATGCCCCGCTTTTCGGTATTGCTCCAACTGTTGGATTTTCTCCAAAAAGACCGCCTTTTTATCCTCCGTTTTCAACAAAGAAAGAAGAAAACCGATCCTGCGGTTTTCGTACAAAGTATTCGCTTTGTCCGAATACGGGTTCTTCGGTACGAGAAAAGGGGCGGCGGTCACCATAGTTATAACCCGATATCTCCTGCGATTCCCTTCATAGCGTTTAAAACGACCGCTATGTGGTCATCCAGCTCTAGGCCCAAATCTTTGGCGCCGTTTTCGATATCCGCGCGGCTGACGTTCGCGGCGAAGGCTTTATCTTTCATCTTTTTCCTGATCGATTTCACCTCGACCTCTTCGATCTTTTTTGAGGGACGAACCAACGCCGCGGCGTGGATCAAGCCGGTAAGTTCGTCGACGGCGTAAAGCGCTTTGGCCATCCGTGTTTCCCTGGGTACTCCGGTATAGTCCGCGTGTCCGAGAATCGCATCGATCCAATCTTGGGGCAATCCCTTTTCTTTTAGTATCTCGGCGCCCCGAAACGGGTGGTCCTCCTCAGTCGGGTAGCGCTCGTAATCGAAGTCGTGCAAAAGCCCAACGATTCCCCACACATCCGCATTCTCTCCATATCGCTCCGCATAGGCCCTCATCCCCGCTTCCACTTCCAACGCGTGCTTAAGCAACCCATCTTTTTGAGTATACTCATTCAATAGCGCCCAAGCTTCTTCTCGATCCATCGAGCTCCCTCCCGAATCATTCCTACGTGCTGCTTCGAACAACGACGGTAAAAACACAGTTCCATCAATTATAGCACGAAGCCCAGCGACGTCAAGCCTGATGGTATGGGTATAATATCGGGGTGCACCGAAATGGGAACGCCGAACTTTAGTTCGGCATGTTTCTTTGCATTTCTGTAAGCTCTCGAGAGCCCTTAAACGCTTACGCTGCGATGGGCCTGTGAGGTTATCGCGGGGTAAGTGGTTTTTACGACCCCGCGATCCGCCCTATGCCTTTTTTACGAAGCCGAGTGACCCCCTCTTTTTTCATGGCGACTTCTCTTGAGCCTACGTCTGATTTTACTCCTAAAAAATCGGACATTGATAGAACAATAGAACATGCCGAACTAAAGTTCGGCGTTCCCAGGTACCCATTTCGGACTAAAGTTCGGTGTTCCCAAGGCCTTCCCAGAGAGACAGGCGACTGGAAGTCGGCCCCACGAAGAGAATGGGCGCTTACGCCGCGATGACAACATTGACTAAAAACCCTGCGTTCGATTCTGGCCTTGTTTCTTGGCGGCACCCCATAACTTGACCCACACAGCTTGATGGTAGAGGTATACGGCTGAGCGCGCCTTTCTGGGAACGACGTTCCGGGAATGCCGCACCTTGGGAGCGCCTGGGAACGCCGAACTTTAGTTCGGCATGTTTTAAGGTTTTTTGCTGAGAACGCCTTCCTAGGAACGCCGAACTTTAGTTCGGCGTGTCTTTCTGGGACCGCTTTCGAGAAGCTCTGAGAAAACGCACGTTAATCTTTTCGTTCATCGCGTTTTTCATCTTGACTCCGCGTTCTCCGTGAGCGAAGGCTTTTGTTGGTTTCACAAGACACTTATGAAGACATGCCAACTTAAAAGTTGGCGTTCCCAGTTCGGTGCTCCGACGACATTCCAACGGCGTTCCCACGACGTTCCCAGCGCGAATCTCCGCTCTGCGCTCTCCGTGCCCTCCGTGTTCTCTGTGTGAGCGAAGGCTTTTGTTGGTTTCACAAGACACTTATAGAAGACATGCCAACTTAAAAGTTGGCGCTCCCAGGAAACGTGCAGCACTGAAGTTCGCGCTCCCAAGGCCCGGCGTTCACAGAAAGGAAAAAGCAACAAAAAACGGAGACAAAGGATACGTCTCCGTTCTGATGAATAAAACCCCGGGCGATACCGACTCTCACGTGGGGTCTCCCCCATACTACCATAGGCCAGGAGGAGCTTAACGGCCGGGTTCGGGATGGGTCCGGGTGGGTCCTCCTCCTGTATCGTCACCCAGGGATAGCTCTCTGGAAGCTGTATAGGGGCTGGGCGAGAAGAACACTCGCCACGAAGTCGAAAACCACGACTTCACGCATAATGACGACCACTCGCCACGAAGTCGAAAGTCACGACTTCACGCATAATGACGACCACTCGTCCAGAATGACGACCACTCGCCACGAAGCCGAAAACCACGACTTCCGGCTAAACGATGATCGCTCATCACGATGACGGTC
>MWEM01000012.1 GCA_002071085.1 Thermotogota bacterium ADurb.Bin062
TCATCGTTGCCCAGAACTCCTCGTGAGATTGAAGAAAGCGGAACAGTGTGGTGTGGGAGACGCTGTAGTGTTCATCAGCCGCGATAGCGCTTATACTCGTATAGGAATTCGTGAGCAGACCTTGGATAAGGATAAGAAAATTCTTCAGATAAAAGCCTTCGATGCTGTCGAAAAACGTTCCGAACCTTTCCTGGACAATTTGCTTAACACGTGGTAGAATGGTCATATCGGTACTCCTCCTCCTTGTTATTTTGTTCACACTTAATAATTTGAGATGGGGTACCGATTTTCCTTATTCCGTGTTCACTTTCTTTTCAAAGACCGATTTCATTCAGTTTTTCGCTTATTTGGTTTTTGTAATGACCACGCACATGTTGAGTAGAAAAGAAGCGTAGCCTTCGGGGTCCAAACGGAGCTGGTAAACGACGGCCGGACTGTTGTCTGCCGTTTGTCGGTACTTTTCTTCGCTCTTCCGCAAGTCAGCGACCTTTTGGGTCAAACGGCGCTTGAGTAGAAAGCTCAATACGCTCAAACTTATCGCCAAGATGATCAGAAAACCGATCGAAAAACCGATCCACAGCCGAAGCGTTGGGTCAAGCCCTCCGTTTCTGCCAAACGAGATCCAACGATTTCGGATGGTCTCGAGTTCTGATTCGGGGATGTGACGCAGCGCCTTCTGAATCGCGCTGAACAAAAGTGGGTATTCTTTGCTGACGCCAAGTTTCCATTCGAAGCGGTAGTTCGTTTCGCCCCCGACCCTGAGGTTGGAGTAGCCTAAACGTTCGATCATATACGAGGCTACCGCCAGACTCTCCACGAAGGCGCTGGCCTCGCCAAAAGCAACACTTTCCAGCCCTTGTTGGACGCTTTCTACCTGCACGATCTCGATTCCATACAACAAGCTCTCGCCCTGTAGGAGCTTTTCGGGCGCCGATCCTGAGACCGCGCAAACCTTCTTACCCGCCAAGCTTTGGAAGGAGACCGTTCCCTTAGTGTTCTTGGAGGTGATGATCACGACCGGGACGACCGCGAAAGGATCGGTGAAAAAGATGTACTGCCGCCTTTCCTCGGTTTCGACAATCGTGGGCGCGATTGCGCTACGTCCTGTTCGTAGGGCGTCGAGTTGAGCGTTCCAATTCTGAAATGGCGTTTTCTTGAAAGAAACCCCGAGTTCCTTTTCGATTAAGGAAAGGACATCGGCGCCCAAACCTGCGAAGTCACCCGTTTCCGACCGATACCCAGCCGGAGGGAAGTCTTCGGTGTAGTATAAAAGCAGTTTATCCGAATTTTCTCGAAGCCAAGAGATCTCTTCATTTGATAGCTCTAGCCCGGGTGAACCTCCCGGCAATAGGATAGACGGGATGAATACGGTGAGAATGACAACGAGCCAAATCCGATATCGACAGCTTTGACGCGCCGCCCTTCGTTGTTTTCGACACATAAGTCCCCCTGCTTTCACGGTCTTTATGGCACTTACAAAAAGTAAGACCTCTTCCACTTTCTTCTTGCTCTTCTATTTTACAACAAAACGAGGAAATTTCAGCCCTTTAGTTCATTAACGTTTTTAATGGAGAAACCGAAGGCTTCAAACATTAAAGAGCGCCCAAGGGCAACTGGGCGCTCCATAGGCGCGCGTTTCATTTGGTCTAGACTCTCGTTTTATTCCGTTTGAAGTTTTACGTCGTTCTTGTACAGGATCTTTCCAACGTGCTGCTCTTCAAGGCGGGCCAACATAAACAAGACATCGGAAAGGCGATTGACGTACTGCCTAACCGGGATCGGGACTTCCTCCTTAGCCGCTAAGGTAATGATACGCCGTTCGGCTCTCCGAGCGACAGTGCGGCAGATATCCAGCTTAGCCGATGAAAGGGTGCTACCGGGAATGACGAATCCTTTCAGCGGCACACGCGCCTCCAGTTCTCGAACGATCGTCGTGAGTTCCTCCACCTGACGTTCGGTTATGGGTTCAAGGTATGGTTTGTCTTTGGAAGCCAACTGCCCGGCTACCTGAAAGAGTTCGCGCTGTATACGCAACAGAATCGTTCGCACCTCTTCGAGCTCGCAATAGTGACGGTTCTCACCGACAAAAGAGTTCAATTCATCGATCGTCCCGTAAGCCTCAACGCGCGCGTTATCCTTCTCTACCCGTTCTCCGCTCCAAAGGCTGGTCATGCCCTGGTCTCCGGTTTTCGTCGTTATGCTCATATCTCATCTCCCTCGCTAATCACAGCGTCCCTTTCTTAACTCTATCGGTTTTTGGGGTTCTTGTCAAGTCCATAGGTCTATTCTCATAGAGAAAAGATATCGGTTCCGGTCACGTCTATGGCCGTGATGAGTGGGAGATTGGTCACCTCTACGGCATAGACCGCTTCCGTCGCAAGGTCCGGATAGGCCAGACACGAAGCCTTCACGATTTTGGACGTGAGCGCGGCCGCCGCTCCGCTCGGAGCCACGAAGTAGGCGCGGCGGTATCGGACGCAGAGCTCCGTCGCCAAAGGCGTTCTTTTCCCTTTTCCTATCGTCGCCAAGACCCCTCGTCGGTATAAGAATTCGAGCATCTTGTCCATTCTGGAGCTCGTGGTGGGGCCGATGGCGCCTATCGGGTACCCTGGCGGCGCTTTTGCGGGGCCCGCGTAGAAGACGATCCGCCCTTCAAGGTCCACCGAGATTTTTCCGGTTCGTTCCATTTCTTGGATGAGTCGTTTTTGAGCGGCGTCGCGCATAATGCACAAAGGCCCTGAGTAGAGGACGGTCTCTCCGGCTTTGAGTGTCTCAATCCTCAAAGCGCACCACTCCTTTCCGATTCAGATAGCAATCGACCGCGATCGCCAGCGGCAAGGTCGCGATATGGGTGGGTTCGTAAACCGTATGCACGGACAACGCTGTAGGCCCGACGCCCAATCCCTGGAAACCGATCGTAAGGGTGTTGAGTTTTCGAAGCAAACGTTCCTCCAGTTGGGCGTAATCAGGATGTTTATGACGCGTGCCCAATGGGTAAGTCAACGCCAGTTTCGCGTTGAGCATGGCTTTTTCAGAGAAGCCGCCGATCCCTATACCGATGTGAAGCGGCGGACAACTCATCGCCCCGTTATCGCCCACCAGTTCGATCACCTTGTTCTCGACCTCCTCTACGCCCGCGGAGGGTTCCAAAGCGTAGTAGCGGGAAAGGTTTTCGCTTCCGCCCCCTTTGACCAAAAACCGGATCTCCAGCATCTTCCCCTCCGTCTGAAAAAGATGAACTACAGGCGGGACGTTATCTTTCAACGGCGTCCGTCGGAATAGAGGCTCCGCGACCGTCGAATCCCGGAAGGGAAAGGCACCGTAGGTGTTTGCCACCGCGGCTTCGAGGGTTCTTTGTAGCGGCTCTTCCAGCGCCACGCTCTGTCCCAACGTGCAGAAACACTCCACTAAACCCGTGTCCTGACATAAAGGCAAACGCTTTTCTCGAGCGATCCTTTCATTCTCTTTGAGTATATCGGCGAATGGGCCTTGGTAACGCTCGAGATGTTCTCGTATAGACGGGTCGAGTTCGGTGTTCGCCCGTACGAGCGCTTCGGAAAACCGAGTCATAATCTCCTTTTTCGATAGGATAGGGCTCCTCCTTTCTTCTGTGAGCGTAGCGTTTGTTTAGAGCCGCCCGAAGGTTTCTAAAAGGGTCGTTCTACTCTCTTGCAACCGTTCACGTTCTTGGGTGACGCGTTTTTTTGCGTTCGCGATCTGACGGGACAAGCTTTCGAAAACGGGCTCCATCGCTCCCGGACCCCCGAGCGCTGTTCGCACCCGGATGAAGTGGGAAGGGGCCAGCGCTTCTTTCACCTCCCACTCGTTCATCCCCAACGCTTTCCCAGTCTTGGTTTCAAAACCTCGGCGCAATTCTTCGTACGACGCTCCCTGCCACACGTAACGACTGACGATATGATGCGCGTCACGGAAGGCGATCTTTTCTCTGCGGACGATCTCGTCAGCGAGTTCGGTTACGGTGATTCCGCTATTAGCGGCGATCTCTTCCACCCTCGCCGTTTGAACGCGCGCTTTGAGCATCGCCTCTTCGAAAAGATCGATGGCCTCCATCATCTCGATGAAGGCTTTTTGAAACCGGTCCAAGGTCAAGTCGCCGTTTTCGTTGATATCCTGGTAGGCGGTATTGTGAAAGAGATGCACCACGCTTTGGAAAACGCCCATCGCCATACCCGCCTTGATGCGGATATGCTCCAATATGACCGGATTTCTTTTTTGTGGCATCATCGAGCTCACTTGCACGAGATCGTCCGGGTAAGACAGGATGCCGACTTCAAAAGAAGATTTGTGGAGAACGTCTTCGATAAAACGTGTCAAATCGTTTAGAAACACGATCCAGTTCTGAATTGGAACCAGAAACCCGTGAGAGGTCGATATGGCCTGATAGGAGTTTCGGATAGGCTCGAAAAATCCGAGCAAGGTGGCGACCCGATTCCGGTCGATCGGGAATCCGGTGGTCGTGATCGCTCCGGCGCCCATCGGGCAGCGGTTCACGATCTCGTAGGCCTGATGCTGCAACTCTACCACCTCAGCCATCTCCTCTACCATCGCGCCTAAGTAATGGGCGTACGATGAGATTTGCGCCGGCTGGCCGTGTGTGAACAAGACGACGGGGGTGGCGAGATGCTGTCTCCCGTGCGCGATTAGCGCTTCCAGGAGCCGAAGGGCCCGCAGCATCCACACGGCGATATCTTCCCTCATCACCATGCGAAAGAGCGTCGTGTCCATGTCGTTTCTGCTTCGCGCGATGTGTAGAGAACCGGCGGCCGTCGTCCCTATGAATTGGGAGAGCGTCTGTTCCGCGTAAAAGAAGTAATCTTCCACCTCAGCAGGTTTTTTCTCCGGAAAGCCCTGCCACGCGTCATAGCGTATCAACCCGTCCTTGATGCTCTTGACGATTTCTTCGGAAAGAATGCCGGTTTCGCGAAGCATGATCAAGTGCGCTTTATTCACATCGTTGAACGGGGTTTTTAGATAAGAGAGGAAATGCTCGTAGGTACGGTTCAGAACGAGGGTATCGTAGATTTTTGATAGTTTCATAGCCCCTCCGTGTCCCATAAGGTTTTAGCATTCAGATAGAGGACGCGATCCACTTCGGCTTCCGTAAACCCGACGTAGACCATCGCCCGGATTTGATCGTCGAGATAGCGTCTGACGAACCCCCTCGGGAAACTGCTTGAGTCGGAACCGAAGAGTATCCGATCGGGTCCGATCGTTTCCCGGTACTTGCGGAAGAGCATCTCCAGACTCATCTCATAAGGCATCCAGCGCATCCATTGATTCGATCCGCTCGTATCGATAGACACGTTGGGACACGCCCAGCAGAGGTTCAACGTCTCAAACAGGTACCCGCACCCGAAGTGGGGTATGATGAAGGGTATCCGCGGGAAGGCTTTCGCGACATCGTGGAGGATCAACGGATTGATGTTCGGGTGAGCGGCGATTCCGCCCGCGCTCCCCAAAATGCCGAAATGGATCAAGACGGGGATGCCCAATGATTGCGCCGCTTCCCAGACCGGATACAGAGTTCGGCTGTCGAGGGGTGTGGAAATCGCGGGGCCGAGGATCTTGTACCCTTTCAGCCCGCCCTGCGTGATCGCTTCCTCCAAGGTCTGCACCGCGTTTGGCGAGCCTGGGTCGTGATGGGCGTACCCGATGAAGCACTCCGGATGCTTACGTACCAGGCGAACGGCTTGCGCGTTCCCTCCGGCCGTCGTGAAAACGATCTTCTCCAATCCGTGTTTTTCACACTCTCGCTTCCACATGTCCGCCAACGTGTCAAAATCCGTGATCGTTTCAGCATCCGGAAATCCCCAGGCGTTTTTCCACTTCGTCCGTTCGGCTGTCAATCGCGGGTCTTTGACCCGGTCTGTGGCCGCCGTCACCGGTTCGTTAAACGGAAAATGTGCGTGAGAGTCTATCAATCGCATCGCTATCACCCTTTCAAGCCCGTGAGGGCGATTCCTTTGACGATATGCTTTTGGAACAAGAGGAACACGATGATCAACGGGATCGTCGAAACCGTTGACCCAGTCATAATCATCTCCCAGCGCATCAAATTCTCGCTTGAAAAATAGGCCAGACCTACGGGCAACGTATACATTTTGGGCGTGCTAGAAACGATCAGCGGCCAAAGAAAGGCGTTCCAGTCGCCTATGAAGTTAAAGATCGCCAGCGTCGCGAGCGCGGGTTTGACCAGCGGTAAGGTAATTCTCAAGAATATCCCAAACTCAGACATCCCATCTATTCGCGCGGCGTCCAGTAGATCGTCCGGCACCGATTCCATAAACTGTCGCATCAGAAAGACGCCGAACGCGCTCATCATTCCGGGGAACATAATGCCCCAATACGAATCCAGCCAACCTAAACGGCTGGACATAATGTACCACGGGATTACCAGCATTTCGGTCGGAATCATAAGGGTGCTGAGGATGAGAACGAAGATGATTCTTTTGCCAGGAAATGAGTATTTGGCGAGGGTGAAGCCGATCAACGAGTCGAAAAACAGAACGGAGATTGTCGTAATCACCGCGATGATCGCGCTGTTCAAGAGCCAACGGAGAAATAGGGAAGAGCCGAAGATCTCACGATAGTTGTCGAGGATAGGTTTGTTGGGGAAATAAGTTAGGCTATAGATCTCGTCGGTAGATTTGAAAGATGAGGAGGCCATCCATAAGAATGGGAAGACCATAACGACAATCAAAGCTGTTAATGTGATGTACGAGAGGATCCGCACCAACCGATCAGAACGCGTCATCTCTCTGCCCCCTAGTATTGAATTCTCCGCTTAAGCAGCTGGAACTGCAAAAGCGTGATCAATAGGATAATGCCGAACAGCACCACCGTGGCGCTCGAGGCTGCTCCCATCTCGAAGGATAAAAAGGCCTTTTGATAGATATACAAAACCAGCGGCTTGGTTGAATTTAGAGGACCTCCGGAGCCTTGATCGGTCATATTGTATACCTGAGTGAAGATTCGTAGGAAGAGGATGCTTTGCGTGACGACCAAGAACACGATCACCGGATTGAGAAGCGGGATCGTGATCTTCGTCAGAACCTGCAGTCGATTCGCGCCGTCTATTTTCGAGGCCTCCAGGTACTCTCTCGGTATCGTCTGTAGTCCGGCGAGGAAGATGACGACGCAGTATCCGAGGTTGACCCAAACCGTTGTCACGACGATCGCGATCAGGGCTTGATCCATACTGAACAAGAACCGTTGCGTGGGCAGGCCGACGAAGGACAATAGTCCGTTGATCACCCCGATCGGCGGCCTTTGGTACATCCATCGCCACACCCAGCTCACGGCGACGAGCGGCGTGATATACGGCATGACGTAAATCAAACGGTAGAAGGCTTGCCCTTTCTGAATGGCGTTCAAGAGCAAAGATATAACAAACGATAAGGCCAACACGAGAGGCACCCCGTAGAGCACGTATTTGAAGGTATTCCCCAAAGCTTTCAAGAAAACCGTATCGGAGAAGAGCTCTCGGAAATTATCTAAGCCGACAAAGTTCATCTTCGGTGAAATGATGTTCCAATCGGTCAAGGAGAGCCAAAAGGCGTAGATCGTCGGGACAAACCGAACGAAGACGAAGAAAACGAGGGGGATCAAGAGGAAGAGGTAGGCCGTCATTGTCTTCTTTTGACGCAGTTTCATACCATCACCGCCCCGAAGGATAAAAAAAACTAACATATAAGCGATGGGCCGCCTTTAAAATAGCGGGCCGCTTAGAAAGGCGGGCCTTCGCCGGGATGTCGCGGTCTAGACCCGCCTCGTTCCTTAAGACGCTACTTCCAGAATTTATCCAGTATTTTTTGCTCTTCCGCGGCCATCTCTTTCCAGGCGGCTTGCGGGGAATACCCGTTGATGACTTTGTCGACGGCGTCCATGATCACCTGTCGTTGCGCCGTTTCGTCTACGAAGAAGGTGGCGTGCGCGTACTCCAGACCCTTGAGGAACGGACCGTAGGTGGGATCGTCATAGTATTTGGACGCTAACGCCGGGTTTGCGGGCAGCTCCCCGACGTTTTTAAGCCACAGGTCCATCACGTACTCCGAAGAAAGGAATTTGATGAACTTGATCGCCGCGGTCAAACGGTCGCCGGTCGCGTTTTTCGTGATGCCGTTTGCCCAAAAGGAAGCGAAGTTTGACTTCACGCCGTTGTGAGATGGTAACTCGGTGAAGGCAAAATTGAGGCCTTTCACATTCTTTAAGGTGCCGATGCGGAACGATCCGTCGATCGTCATCGCGGCTTTTTGAGAAGAAAAAGCGGTCACGTCGTCGTTCATAAAGCCAGGATAGCTGATGTTGTCTTTGACGATCAGATCGGTATAGAACTTCAAAACATCCGGTCCAGCGCCGGTCTTGTCGTACATCACCATCTTCCCGTCGTTCGAGTAGGGCACGCCCCCGAACTGTCGGATGAGTACTTCCCGGATCCACTGATGTCCCTGACCGGAAGGCTGCATTGTCAATCCGGCCTGTACGATATTCCCGGCTCGATCATAGACTGTCAGTTTTTTCGCGTAAGCGACTAATTCGTTGAGCGTGACGGGCGGAGTCTCGGGGTCCAATCCCGCGGCCTCGAACAGGTCTTTGTTCCATATCAACGCCAGGCTGCGGACCGCGATAGGCAAAGCGTAGCTTTTCCCTTCGTAAGCGACGCCGGGCCCCACGAATGGAAAGAAGTTTTCGGCGAAGTACTCTTTGGAAAACTCCACCTCCGGAAGCGGTTGCAGATAGCCTGAGGTCACGTACTTAGGTATCCATCCGTAGAACAGGTTCACGACATCCGGGCCGATACCGGCAGGCACCGACGCGGCTACTTTTTGGTTGAAGTTTTCGTAGGGAAAGTTCACGTGTTCGACTTCGATGTCCGGATTCAGACGTTCGAACTCCTTGATCACTTGGTCAACCGTTTGAATCTTGGTCTCGTAAAAGTACTGCCAGTAAACTATCTTCGTCTTCGCAAAAGAAAGAGTAGCCAGGAGCGCTACACACAACAACAGAATCAGAAAGCTTCTTTTCATACCGCACCTCCATTTTAAGATGTCGTACTCACGATCACGTTCTCATGCACATAAGAAACGGCGCCGACCAAAACGCCGTCCTTCCCAAGGGCGCCTTTCCGAAATACGATTTGATCGAGCATCTCTTCGGGGACCGTCCGTTGGAGCGCCGGCCACATCATCCGGATCAGGCGGTCATATTGATGGAAACCGATTCCTCCAGTGAGTATCACGCTTTCCGGGTCAAGTAGGACGATTGCGTTGGAAATAGCTAAGGCCAAGTGCTCGACCGCTTCACTCAGAAGCGCCGCGAGCTCCGTGTCCGTTTGCGCGTCCTCGAAGAAGGCTTCGATCGTTAGTTTTCGCCCCATTTTCTCTAGACGTTTTTCTAAATGATACCCTGAAAACCAGTTTTCGAGAGACCCGAAGGCGCCTTGCCCTGTGTTGGCGACCTCTCGGTTCCAATCGGTCACTTGATACCCTATCTCTCCCGCGTACCCGTGCGCCCCTTCATAGACCCGTCCGTTGATGATGATCCCCGAGCCGGTCCCGGTTCCCAAAGAGACGAGAAGGAGGCTCTTGGATCCTCGCGCCTCCCCCTTCCACAACTCCCCCAACGCGTTCAGCGTCACGTCGTTCGCCAAAAAAACAGGGTGGCCATAGGTTTCGGCCAATTCTTCGGCTATTTCGACTCCTCTCAGGTTGAACGCGGGGATGTACTGTATCACGCCGTTTCCGGGGTCCACCGTTCCGGGAATCCCTATTCCTATTCCCACGACCCTCTCGCGAGTCAGGTCTCCCAAGGCGTCTATCGAATCGGTTATCAATTGCAAAAGGGCGGCTTTCGTTCGGACGGCGCGCGTCGAGCCTTCGATTCTTTTCAAAAAGCCACCGTCCAAATTCGACAAGACAGTCCGGATGTTCGTTCCGCCTACGTCGACCGCGATGATGGTCTTGAAGTTGGGGCAGAAAGAAAGGAGCCGCGGTTTTTTGCCCCCTCGTGGTGTACTGCAGCCAGTTTCGGACTCCACGATCGCGCCCATCGCGATCAATCTGCCGACGATCTCGGAAACGGCGGGTTTACTGAGCCGGGAGAGCTGCGCGATCTGCGCTCTCGAAATGGGTTGTTTCTCTCTCAAAATGCGTAAGACTATCGCTTCCGTTCCTTGAAACATTCTCCCCACGTCCGTCTCCGTGCCCGTCTAGAGGTTGGGTTCTCTTCGGATCTAAGGCCAACAGAAGGCCTTCGCTTCGTTAGTATGTACGCTGAACTAACTTACAGATATCCTATCATAAGAGAGGAGCAAAAAAGAAGGCGCGTAAGTGGGAGGAAAAGGTGGAAAACGGTCGACGATCGACGAATATCTCTCAACTTTTCTCTTTTAATAAGTTTTTCGCACGCTTATAGATTCGCGGGCGACGAACTCTTTATATTATCTAAACCGGCACCCGTCGTGTGTTTCGTCTGGTGTTTTCGTGTGGGTATAATATCGGGGTACACCTAAAGGGGAAAGCCGAACTTCAGTTCGGTATGTTTCTTTGTTTTTCTGTAAGCTCCCGAGAGTCCTTGAACTATTACGCGGCGATGGGGCTGTGGCGTTATCGCGGGGTAAGTGGTTTTAACGACCCCGCGATCCGCTCTTCTTGTGGGTCACCGCGCAGTAACTAACAGGATTACGGGATCCCCTCTTTCTCTATCCGTATAAATGGTATCAGAAACGGGGTTAAAAATCTAAAGGGTATCGCGCCGTCGCAAAAAGAAAAGGCGCTTACGCCGCGATGCCACGCTTGGCAACGCCTGGGAGCGCCAACTTTAAAGTTGGCATGTCTTAAAAACAAAACAGGGTTCGTACAGAGAACACAGAGGAAAAACTGGCGAGGGACATGACTCTCCCGGAAAAAAAGATAAGACATGCCGGACTAAAGTCCGGCGTTCCGAGGGCGTTTCTATGTGTTCTCTCTGTGCACTCTGTGTTCTCTGTGCGGCACTTCTTATTTATTTTCAGAAAGACGTGCCGAACTGAAGTTCAGCGTTCCCAGGGAGGATCGCAAGAACTAAAAGAGTATCGCGAGATTTCGTGGGCCTTTTTTTCCTCCCCCTCCTCCGCTTCCCTTTTTTGCTGCACCTCGATACTATACACGCACGCTGTTTACAAAAATTCTCCGTGTTGTGGTACAATCTCAGCGGCTTTTGAGCGAGATTAAAGGGGGGGGACAATGATGAAAAAGTGTTTATGTACGGCGGTTATTCTTGTGGCGATCGTGTCGGCGCTCTTTGCGAGCGTGTTGGTCGAAGACTTCCGGAGCATTCGTTCTTTCGAGTACAAGATCACGTCTCCGGATGGCGTTTTTTATTACGGTGCGCGTGTGGAGAAGAAAGGCAACGTCAATGAATTGACGACCTTTGCGAGGCGAACCCTAGACGCATCGGAAGAGATCAAAATGGAAGAGATCTTTTCGACTTCATTCGGGAATTGGTTCATCCTGTTTCTGAATCCGATTTTCAATGCGGCGCTCGAGTCGGTCGACCTTCAAAACCCGATGACGCTGAGTTTTTTTGGTATGCAGCTCAAGTATGAGGGAACGGAGGCAGTCGGAAGATGGACTGGTAAGAAGTACACGTTGTACGGATCCGGAAAGCCGGTGATAACGTGGGTCATCGACGAAAAAATCAAAATGTCCATCAAGACGGTCTTACACGACGAGGGGTTGACGCTCGAGCTCGTGAACTTCGAGATGTAATCACGAAGTCTTGAACCGCCTTTTCCACGAGGGGCTATGCGCGCCCGAAAAAAAGCGCCGCGACCGCGGCGCTTTTTTATTTTCGTTTGCGTTTAATATATCGGCGTAAGGTACGGGTTGAGGTCGTAAGTCTTTCCGGTTTCCATCAAGAAGATGGAGATAAAGGAGTAATACCCTTCTTTCACCAGCAGGATTTCATGGTTTCCGGGAGGAACGTTGAGCGAAAAAGGCTGACCGACGGAGACGGTTCCGTAAGGTTTCCCATCAATGTAGAGCATAGCGCCGGTGTTCGCGGCGACCGTGAGCTTGGCCATATTGGGCTGCAAGATGACGTGGAGCGGCGCGTTCACGCCCGGTGAAATGGTTTTGGTTTGCACCCAATCCTGATACCCGTCTTTTCTGAGTCGGAACTCGTAAGTTCCCGGGTCTATCGTCATCGTCAATTTCCCCGTGGCGCTCGTCCGATATCCAGTGTCGCTTCCATTGATGTAGATGGCAGCTCCGGACGGATCAGAAGAGATCTCCATCGTGCCCTTCGAGGGTAATAGCGTGACATTCAGCGTGGTCAACTGGTTCCCGAAGATCGTGAACGGGATCGTTTGCGATTCGTAATCCCTTCTAGAAACGGAGAGGGTGTGGTTCCCCGCGTCGAGCGATAGGGAAGCTCTTCCGCCAAACACTTGGTACTCCACGCCATCCACATAGATCGTGGCATCCGCGGGGGTGACGTTGAGGGTGAGCGTCCCTTTCAGAATCACGACCTCAGGGACGAGCGTTATGTTGAGGGTTTGTGTTTGGCCCGCTACGAACGGAACGGGCTGCTCGAACGGCTGAAAGCCGCGCAGCGTCAAACGTAGAACGTGGGTTCCTGGGGTGATGTTCTGGACCGTCATCGGCGTGCTCCCTTTGAGCGCGCCATCCAAGAAGATGTTGGCTCCGGGAGGTAAGGAGTTCACATTTAATACGGCTACGGGCGGGGTTTCCGGGATCAGAGTGGCGTGTATCAGTTTGACCATCCCTTGAGAAAGATAAAAATTCTCTTCGTGGGTCCTGTACCCCGGTAACGTGTAGCGCACGAAATGCCAACCTTCCGTCATAATGGCCTTGTAGGGAGTTGTCTTCTGTATCCAGTTGCCATCCAGCATAATCTGGGCGCCTGAAGGGCTCGACGTGAAATCGACGGTTGCCGGGATCTGTGGTTTTTGTCCAACATAGAAGAAGGTGCTGAAGGAATTCCATTCCGGTTGCGGCGTGTCTGGTACGATGATAATCTTTTGTATGAGCTTCTGCAGTTCGGATTCGGCGTCTTTGGTGGCTTCCAAGAAGGGGTTCGTCGCCGAGAAGACCTTTGCCCATTGGTTATAGGTGGCGAATTGTTTGGTGCTCGCCACGACTTGCACGTACTCTTTTCCAATCTCGTTTCCGATTTTCAACTTGTATCCTTGCGGGATCGACAAGGGTTGGTTCGCTTTCACGAAATTATCGGGCTGATAAAGGTTTGGGAACAAAATGGTGGTCCTCCCGTTGGCTTCCGTATCGTAGATGACCACATAAGCGTCCTTATTCGTCACCACCGTCATCGTGATCAGTTCGCCGGGCTGATAAACGGAGCCTTCGGGTTTATTCAAAGATAGCGTAACCGTCAAAGCCGCCGGCAGGTCTGGCACAATGATGATCTTCTGGGGCTGCAATTCTTTGACGGCTCCGAAAGACAGAATCGCCATTGCACATAAGAAAAGTATCCACAGGGTTTTTTTCATAGTCTTGCCTCCTTCGATTCGTTCTTATCGATAAAGACGGAATTGGCGCGGGTTTATCACACCGAACAAGGTCGTCACGCTTCCCGGAGTATGACGGTCGTGTATCGGCGTCAGTGGAGCTGTTCGCGGCTTTATGTCGCGAATGGCCGTTAACGTGGAGTCAACCAATCATCCTTTTCCGCGACCATCTTTTGAATACTCAGGATAAAAGAATTCGCCAGTCCCACGGTGAACCTTCTTTCGTAAGTTTTCACCACTTTCTCATTTTCTAAGATCTCGATGCGTATGTTGTGCCAAGGACCACTGACTTTGCCCATTTGCCGGTCATCTTCTTCAAGCTCGATCGGCTTTGTCGCGCCGTCCAAATAGACGTTAACCCATTCGTAGGCTTCCACCCGTTTCCCATCGATCGTCGCCCGCTTGTTATCTATGAGCAATTGGTGACCTTTCCCGATAACGAACAAGGCGACTGAAACTCCCACGAGGGCCAAAATTAAAAGCAATTGAACGATCAATCGTTTTCTCTTCATCGCGCCCTCCTCTTAGGTATTTCCTCTGAGGTCCATTCGGGCCCGTTCTTTTTCTTTTTGTCTCCGCCACGCATAGAGCACCAAGGAAATTGCGATGATCCCGTAAGAGATGAAAAGACGGAAATATTCCCCTAACATCGCGGAACCGATGAGGTTCTTACCGGCCATAGGCGAGGTGACGAACATCAAATGGAAGAGCACAACGCCCAAGAAGATGTTTGGAATCGTGGCGTGTGAGACTGTAGCGCCTCCTATCAAGAGGGCCGCGATCGAGTACATGCCGGTCTGGTCATGGCTATTGTAGGTATTGAGCGTGCCGATGTTCTGGAGAAAGATGATCTGACCGAACCCGGCCAATACCGTAGAAATGATCATTGAGATGATGCGGGTCCTGTTCACTGGAATCCCTGCCGCTTCCGCGACTTCCATATCCTGACCAACCGCGCGCATATCTTGTCCCAGTTTTGTTTTGCGGAACCAGATGATGAAAAGGCAAAACGCCGAGATGAGGATAAAGGTCGCAACTGGAATCTGTACCTTCCCTATCTTAAGAAGAATCAGATTGTCCAGTGTCTGACGAATACCCTCGAGGTTGATCGCGTTCCGTATCCCGTAGCCCCGTGAGAGGACGAGCGCTGGGTTTCCTATCGGAATGGCCTTCCCCATCATATATAGCACGATAAACTGGTAAATACCATTTACGAAGAATCCTAAGATATAAGAAGTTACCATCTCTCTACCTTTCGCCCTGTTGAGAATGTGTCCCGCTATCCACCCAAGAAAGGTTGAAAGAGGTATCGAAATAATCATCGCTAAAACCATTCCCGGTATGCCTACGATGTTCCAGTCGGTGATGAGGATCAAACCGATCTGCCCCGCCATCGCGCCGAGGACCATCCCGAAGTTTAGGCCCATGCCCGCGATGATCGGAATCAGTAGGGCGAGAACCAAGAAGGAGTTTCTCGCCAAGCGGATGATCATCTCCTGAATCAGGTATTCGGGAGAAAACCCTGAAAGGGGGATCGTGAAGATGCTTAGAGTGATGAACATAATTGGGACCGCATAAGCGATCAAAAAGTGTTTATAGGAGGTTTTTTTGGTTGTTTTCATGACTTCACCACCGACTTTCTCGTTAAGGCGTACAAGATCATCCCGTTCGTGGCGATGATCCGGATGACTTCGGACATATCCGTTTGTATCATGCTGTTGATGACCGAAGGCGTCATTGTAACAATCCCTTGAAAGAGTATCGTTCCGATGATAACGTTAAGGAGTGTGGCCTTATGGACTGAAGCGCCTCCCAACAGGATGGAGGCCACCGCGGGAAAAGCCATATAGAACGGTCCGTTGTAGAGTTGTATAAAACCGAAGCTTTGTTCGTAGACGAGTATTCCGATGCCGCCTAAAACCGTCGAGAGGATAACCGATTGGGTTCGCGAGCGGTCGACGTTCACTCCCGAGGCTCTGGCAAACTCCGGATTCGACCCAACAGCGGTCATCGCGGTTCCAGTTTTTGTATGGAAAAACGCCCATATCAAAAAGCATAAGAAAGCAAAGAAGAGGAACATTCCGGTGGGCACTTTGATGTGCGTCCCCAGTTGAAAAGAGAGGAAATCATTCAGCGCGGACAACCAATAGCCTTCGACACTGATGGTCGTTCTGAGACCTTCGCCGCTGAATCCCCAAACCATCGTGGGGTTCCTATAGGGTAAGACGAGCCACAGGATGTTCATAAAGGCGACTGAAGAAAACCCGACGTAGGTCGCGATCACCATTTCATCCCCTTTGACTCGATTGAGCAGCTGTCCGTAGAAGTATCCGAACACAATGGAAAAAGGTATTGAAATCCCTACGGCGACGAAAAATCCCAAGATTCCGACCACGCCGAGCTCCAAGCTCAGCGTCGCGCCTAACAATCCGGCTATGATGCCTAGAGGGAGCCCGAAGTTCAGTCCGCACCCGGATTGAACCATCGGCACCATCGCCAGAACCATCACCGCGTTCATACCGAAGCGCACGAGCACGTCGTTGATCGATGAAGTCACGCTGACTCCCACGAAAGGAGCGGCCACGAACAACGAAAGGAGAAACAACCCGATGATGACCCGCGGTAACCCGGCTTGTTTCACGAACGATTGGATCCAGCTCACTTTGTTTTCACCTTCCCGTTATGGATTTCTCCTTCTCGCCGATCGGTTTCACCCGTGCCGAGCATCAGCAGACCGAATTCGGTGGACGGAGCGGTTGCCGGTAGAATTCCCGCGACTCTTCCCTCATCGACGATCATAATTCGATCACAGACGGACCGCAGCTCTTCTAGTTCAGATGAGGTCATCACGATGGTCATACCGCGCTCTCGGTTGCTGTTTCGAATCGTGTCCAAGACGAGTTTTTTCGCTCCCACATCGATGCCTCGCGTTGGCTCGGAGACGAACAGAAGCTCGGGTTTCAACGCGAAGGCTTTCGCCAAGCACACCTTTTGCTGGTTTCCGCCCGAGAGCTCCTGCGCCAGCTGATGTCCGCCAAGGCATTTTATATCGAAAGTCTTAATGTATTCGCTCGTTAATTGCCTGATGGCGGCATCATCCCGCCATTTGATCAAGCCGCCCAGGTACTTTTTCACGTACCACTCTTTTACCTGAACCGCCGTGAACGAGATATTCCAGTCGAGGGTTTCTTCTAGCAACAGCCCGACTCCCCTTCTGTCTTCGGAAACGAACGCCATCCCGAGATTCAATACTTGGCGCGGGTTATTCAAGGGCACGACCTCATCGCGAAACTTAACTATTCCGCCCGCCGGAAAGAGTCCCATAATGCCGTTCGGGATACCGATCTTCCCTTGTCCAGCCAACCCGCCTATGCCCAATATTTCACCTCGGTGGACTTCAAAGGACACGTCTCGAACAGTTTCTCCGGGCATATCGACCCATAAGTTTTTTACTTCTAACAACACTTCGGGGTTTGTATTTACGTCTTTGTCTGCGAAAGCGGAGGCGTCCATCTTCCTGCCGACCATCCATTCGGCGATTTTGATTACGTCGGCGTGAGCGGCGTCGACCTCCTTGACGAGGTTACCGTCCCTCAGAACTATGATCCGATCCGCCACTTCCAAGATCTCCTGTAAACGGTGAGAGATGAAGATGATGCCGATTCCTTTCTCCGCTAACTTTTTCAACGAAGAGAGCAGGACGTCAGCCTCCGTTTCCGTTAAAACGGCCGTTGGTTCATCAAGGATGATAATTTTCGTATTCTGGCGGTCCACTTCGCGCGCGATCTCCGTGAACTGCTTATGCCCGATGGGCATTTCAGCGATCAGCATTTGGGGACTAATAGCCACTCCCAGCGTGTTCAGCGCTTTATCTCCGCGCTCGATCATTTCGGGCATATTAAGAGTCGAGAGCCGTTCTCCGAAAGCCTCAACAAGGAAATTATGATGGGTGACTTCTCGATTCAACAGGATGTTTTCAGTGGCCGTAAACCCCGGTATCAAAGAGAATTCCTGGTGGACCATGCCGATTCCCTCTTCAAGGGCCTCGAATGGAGAGTCGAACTTGACCGGCTTATCTCCCACGTATACCGTCCCTTCGTATCCCCCCGTTTGGGCGATCACCGACATCCCGAACAGAATTTTCATCAACGTCGATTTACCGGCCCCGTTTTCTCCCACTAACCCTAGAATCTCACCCTCACGAAGCTCAAAATTGATATCGTCGAGTACCCGGTTATCATAGAAACTCTTGGAGATATGCTCACAACGCAACAGTACGGCGTTTTTATCCATAACTTTCACGTTCGGGGTTTGCACGTTTTCACCTCTGTTATTCCAACGAAAGAATTAAAAATAAGGGAACTTTACGTTCCCTTATCTTTCTTACTTGCTCTTCGGCTTACCGAATATCGAGGTACTTCTCCGGAACCTCTTGGTTTGCGGAACCGAGGAAGCCCTGACCGAAGACGTAGGTATCTTGGTAGATCAAGATGTGATTGCGAGCTCTAATACCGGTGTTGGCATCGACGTAGAAACTCCCGTTCCAAGCTGCGCCTGGAGTGAACTTGTTGTAGGCGGCCATCAAATCGGGAAGCCTGGTCAGAGACGCCTCGCCCTTGAGCACACGTATCGCGAGTTCACCGAGACCAGCGGTGGTGGTGTAGCCATAGGAGAAGGCCCACGTTCCGAATCGGCCCGCTCCGCCTTTCTTCACGATTTCGGCTTCAACCGTGCTCATAATCTTCGGGAAGTCTCCCGCGGCGGAGGAAAGGTCAATACCCAACGCGCCGGGGTAGCCCATCAACGGAGAAGGCAGGTCAGCTTCCACGAACATACCGCCGTAAGTCAGCAGCTGTTTCAGCAAGGGCTCTGTGTGCGCGTCATTCGTACAGAAGAACGCGGTATCTTTGCCATACTTTTCTACCCAAGCGGGTACTTTTTCGAGGATGAACTGCTGCGCTCCGGCGATACCGATGTCACTGGTGGGGTCCGGAGCGGTTTCGAATACGTACCTCAAGCCGAGGTCTTTACAAGCGGCTTCCATAATGGCTCTTCTTCTGGAAAGGGTTTCATAGCTCATATGTCTGGGGAAGGAGATGTGGACGAAAGTTTTCGCGCCCATCTTTTTCGCCGACCAGATAATCAGATATCCTCTGGCCACGAAGTCAGAGTTGATTGCGAGGTCAGCGGCCGATTCGATAACGATCGGGTCTTCGTGCGGTTCTCCGGCCAGTAAGAGAATGTCCGGTCGTTTTTCGCGCACTCTCCTGAAACCCTCGGTCGTTCCCGGTATCGCTTGGTTCACTATAATGGCTTTCATCAGCGGATCATCGGCCAAACCCGCGATTTGGGAAATAGTCGTTTCCATCTCTGCCATAAAGTTGTCCGGATAAGTGATATGCTTAATCATCCCACCGGCAGTCACATCGCCGTACTCCTGGATCAGCCTTTCGGCCCCGCGCAGGTCGTCTTCAGACTGAGATACTGTTCCCGTCACGATTCCGATGTGGAACGGTGCGGCGGAGAAAGCAAGAACGGCCACAACGCTGATCAAAAGAACCAGTAGCAGTTTCTTCACGTAAATCGCCCTCCTCAAAGATGTTTTGCCAGATCGGCACCGAGATTATAGCACAGATGTTACCCTCAATCAAGTGCTCTCGTGAGCACAATATATGAGCGGATTACTAAAGATTATCCCATAGAAATGAAGAAATTGGGACGAACGCCGGCGACGCCGGGGAAAAAATGAAGCATATGCCGAGCGTAAGTTCGGCCTGTTTTATGGTTTTCGGGAACGCCTTCAGGGCGCCCCCAGGCGCTCCCAGGCGTTCCAAAAAAAAAGCCTTAAAAAAGGCTTTTTGGGTATTTGCGGTGATCGGACGAAATAACCCCAATGAACCCCTTGAAGTGCCCCCCCACATCAACCTTTTACGGAGCCGGACATCAGGCCCCGTATGAAGTATTTTCCTAAAAATATGTAGACCAGCAGTGTCGGAATCGCCGCGACGATCGCGCCCGCCATCTGGAGATTCCATTGTATCATCTGGCTCCCAGCGAGGTTCACGAGCGCGACGGTTATCGGTTGCTTCTTTGGATCGCTGGTGATCGTCACGGCGAATAAGAACTCGTTCCATATATTCGTAAATTGCCAGATCACGGCGACGACGAACCCCGGAATGGATAAGGGGAACAGGATTAAAAAGTAGCTTTTAAACAAACCCGCGCCGTCGATACCGGCGGCTTCCAGCATTTCGTCCGGCACTTCCATATAGTAATTCCGGAAGATCAAGGAGGTGATGGGTAGGCCGTAGATCACGTGCGTGATGATCAATCCCCAAATCGTCCCGTAAAGCTGTGTCTTTTGGAGGAATTGTATGAGCGGGAACAAGATGCTTTGATAGGGGATGAACATCCCGAACAACACGAACAGAAACAATAGGTTGATCCCGGGAAAACGGATTTTTGAAAAGATGTACCCGTTGATGGAACCCAGGAGGCAAGAGAAGATCGTCGCCGGTATCACCAATAGGAAACTGTTCCATAAGTTCGGGGACAACCGTTGGATCGAATCGGTGAAGCCTTCCAGGGACGGTTGTTTCGGAAGGAGCCACATCGTGCCCATCCCAATCTCGACCAACGGCTTGAAGCTGGTCGCCAAGAGCATATAGACGGGTAGAAGGAAAAAGAAGGCAAAAATCAGCAGAATGACGTATATTCCCACGTTCCTGGTTTTTCCACGCACATCAATCACTCTTTTTCAACGTGGAGATGAGATAGGGGATGATGACGACGGCCACCATCAGGAGCATGATGACCGCGATCGCCGATCCTTCCGCGTAACGGTTGGACCGGAAGGTTTTTTCGAACATATAGATAGAGGGCATGTCGGTGACGTTTTTCGGGCCGCTGCCCGTCATCGAGTAAACCAAATCGAAGATTTTCAAGGAGATATGCCCGAGGATGATCATGGCGCTCAGCGTAATCGGCCTGAGAAAGGGCCATTTCACTTTCCAAAAGGTCTGCCACGCGTTGGCGCCATCCACCCGCGCGGCTTCGGTCATACTTTCCGGGATCGCGCGCAACCCAGCCAGATACATGGCCATCGTGTACCCGGACAATTGCCAAACCGCGGCGATGATCACCGGAATCAGCGCGAGGTTGAATGGACCTATTGTGTCGGTCACCGTGAACCAGTTCCATTGTAAGCTTTTAAGCCCGATTTGCCCCAACAACACGTTTATACCAGCAGGGTCGTTTGGCAGGATGCCCGGCGCGAAAAACCATCGCCACACCGTTCCGGTAACGACGAGCGACAACGCCATCGGGAAAAGGAAGATGCTTTGGAAAACGCGCCCACCCTTTAAAGGCCTATCCAGAAGGCTCGCTAATATCAATCCAATCAGGAGGCAACCGAACAAGAAAAACACTGTAAAAAACAGGGTGTTCCACATATCTGTCTGGAAGCGCCAGTCTGCGAAAAGACGTTCGTAATTGCGAAGGCCGGTATAGACGAACTCCCCGGAAAGGAGCTTTTTAAAGCTGTTCCAATCCGAAAGTGAGGCGCGAACTGTTGCGCCGATGAAGCCGTAAACAAAGATACCGATCACGGCCAAGGTGGGAGAGATAATTAAGAACCCCAACCATTTCTTTTTCCTGTACATTCGTCCCCCTTCCTACCACTAGGCGACCGAGAAGAGAAAAGAGAGGTCTCTTTCGAGACCCCTCATAGGAGCACTTGTTTACTTAACGATATATCCTTCTTCCTCTGCGGCCTCCAAAACAGATTTGACCGCTTGATTCACGTTGAGGTCGGAGACGAAACGGTTCAGAATATCGTTCAACATTGTGGCGAAAGACTCGGGGGCCGCGGATCCGTGCGCAATGGATGGGGAGAGGGCCTTCACGCCGAAATCAGCCATAGCCCACTGTAAATAGACATCGTACTTCGATTTGTCTGCGTCCACTCGAGCGGGTATTGAGCCCTTCAGGGGGTTGAACAGGTCCTGGCCTTCCACACTCCCGACCAGTTTTAGCCACCTTAAGGCGTTCTCTTTGTTCGGTGCGCCTTTCGGTAGACCGAAAGTGTCGGACACGATCATAAAGGCGACGTCGGTTTCCGGAACTGCAAACCACCCGAATTCTACGCCCGGTGTCCAGCCCATCTCCTTGAAGTATCCCTCTGCCCAGTCACCCATCACGTTACAAAAGGCCTTCTTCTCGAAAATAAGACGCGAGGCGTCTTGCCAATCGCCAGCGGCGTGGTCTTTGTTGAAGTAGGGTGTGATCTTTTTCATAATTTCGAAAGACTCGGTTAAGGCCACGTGATTGAAGCTTTGGTCGCCGGTCCAGAGCATGTTGTATTTATACGGCCCGAATTGGCTGAGCATAATGCTCTCAAAAAGATGGGTGGCCGTCCATTTTCCGGTATCCCCGAGCGAGATCGCGACATATCCGGCTTTTTTGGCCTTTTCCAATAGTTCAAAGAATTCTTTCCAGGTTTTCGGGGGAGTCTTCATGCCGATCTCTTTGGCGATCGCGGTGTTATAGAACACGACGTTTCCACGGTGCACGTTCACCGGAATCGAGTACACTTCCCCATTGTAGGTGCAGATTTTCATAATGTCCTCGGGGAATTTGTCGAATATCCCCCATTCTTTGAGGTATCCCGTGATCGGTTCCATTTTCCCCGGAATCACGTAAGTATCGGAAAGCTCCATTCCGGCGTGAACCTGGAAGGAATCGGGGGGATTCCCACCGAGCATACGCGTCTTCAAGACGGCCTTCGCATTGGTCCCTGCTCCGCCCGCTACCGTTGCGTTGATGACTTGTACTCCCGGGTAAAGCTGGTTAAAGAGTTTGATCAGCGCCAAAAGTCCAGCCTCTTCTCCGCCTCCAGTCCACCAACTGAAGATTTCCACTTGACTTCCGAACGCGACAACTGCAATCAAAATCGCGCACATCAGAACGATAAATTTTCTCATGTTCTTACCTCCCCGTTAGGATAATCCCTGAAATCGGGTTTTTCGCCGAAAGATGAAGGTTATGAGGTCTTTAGAAAAGATTATATCATAAAATAGAAAGGTTGCACACGGTGAAAGAGCGCGAAATAAGCCCAAATCAGCCGAAAGAGAGAGGAAAGATGAAGGATTCTTGCCCAGAAGGAAGCTGGATGGAGGTTAGCCGACTTGGTTAGCCGCCTTTAGGTTTCCAGATGTGTTTTCGATCGGGAGCGGTGGCTTGGGATATTGTGGATAGGGCGTATGGATAGCGCTGAGGGCGGAGCGGGTCCGCGGTACCGATTGCGGACCCCGTTGCCCCCTCGACGACGGGCTAAACGCTTACTCTTCTCTTGCTTTCGATGAGGTTCACGACATCGCGAACCGTTTCCACATCGGATAATTCCGAATTCTCGATTCTAATCCCCAGGATCTCTTCGAGATCCATCATCAAATCGACCAATTCCAAAGAATCGGCTCCGATATCTTCCGTGAGCGAGGATTGCGGGAGTACGGTCGAGGCGCTCACCCCCATTCTTTTAACGATAATTCCTTTCACAATCTCATAGATTTCCAGATCTCTCATAGACGCCCTCCTTAAGGTTTTCTGCGATTTTCGTTTCCGTCCCGGCTATTTGGTTCCATCCGTCCAGTCTTTGGGCCCATAGTTCGAACAATTCAGACACGGAGGGAATCGACTGGATGAGTCCGGCGGATTGTCCCGCCATAAACAGTCCCCTTTCTTCGTCTCCGTCTTCAAAAGCTTTCCTCAAACTCCCGGTGATGAGCGATTCCGCTTCTTTCGGGTCAGACGCTTCCAACTTACAAACTCGTTTGGCAAAGGCGCTTTTCAGTACTCGCGCCGGGTGGCCTAGCGCCTGTCCCGTGAGGAGTGTATCTCTAATGCCGCTGGTGATGATTCTCTGTTTGTAACGGTCGTGCGCCTCGCATTCCACCGTCGCGATGAGGCGCGTGCCGATCTGCACACCTTCTGCGCCGAGACAGAAGGCGGCTTTGATACCCCGCTCGTCGGCGATCCCGCCGGCTGCGACGACGGGCACCGAAAAAAGGACATCTTTCAAAGCGGGGATCAGCGTAAAGGTCGTCACCGTTCCCACGTGCCCGCCGCACTCCATCCCCTCTCCGATGATCACGTCGATCCCCCTCTCCTCCAGGTACAAGGCCAGGGTTTCGGACGCAACGACCGCCGCGGTCACGATCCCTCGCTTTTTCAAATCAGGGAGGTACTTCGCAGGGTTACCCGCGCCGAAGATGAGAACGGGGATGGCTTTCTGAAGGCAGACCTCCACCTGTCGGTCTGCGGAAGGATTCAACAGCATCACATTGACTGCGAACGGCTTGTTTGTCTGTCGGCGTGTCGTATCGATACTCTCCGCCAAATCCTCAGGCGTGAGGGCGCCGGATCCGATCGTCCCCAAACCGCCTGCTTCTGAGACGGCGGCCGCCAACCTCGGCGTGCCTACCCAAGCCATGCCACCTTCGATAAACGGGTACTTCACACCCAACAATCCACAGATACGATTCGTATTGAACAGGCTCATTTTTAACTCCCGATCACAAAGAGGTTCCGCGTTTTTCAGAGCGCGGCCGGAGGTTCGTTTGTTTTCGTATATTTCCGATAGACGAGCGATGCGTTGTGTCCCCCGAACCCGAAGGCGTTTTTCAAAACGACGCCAAACGAACGTGGTGTCGTTTCTCTATGGATTAGCAAGCCCTCGCAACACGGATCGAGGCTGTCTAGATACGGCATCCCGTGAACGAACCCGTGCTGCGCTTGGAGGATCGCAGCGATCGATTCGATGGCGCCCGCCGCTCCCAGGGTATGGCCCACCAACCCTTTCGTCGATTGGATCGGAATGTGGGGCAAAGCGTCTCCAAAGACCTGTTTTAGGGCGGTGATCTCCGAAACGTCGCCAACCGGAGTACCGGTGGCGTGACAGTTGATCAATCCGACCTGATCAGGCCCGATGCCGGCTTGTTCCAAAGCTTCGCGCATCGATTTTTGGGCCCCGCGCCCCTCCGGATCCGTCTGACTGATGTGATAAGCATCTTCACTCATCCCGAAACCTTCTATCCACCCGTATATCCTCGCCCCTCTCTTGCTGGCGTGCGCTTCGCTTTCTAAAACCAAAACCCCCGCGCCTTCCCCCATCACGAAACCGTTCCGTTCGCTATGAAAAGGGCGGCTGGCTTTCAAAGGGTCTATGCGCTCCGGAGACAGCGCGGTCATACTCCCGAAGGCCGCGACGGGCATCGGGTCGATGACGGCCTCGGTCCCCCCGGTCAAGGCAACCTCGGTCAGGCCGTTTCGGATGAGGAGCGCCGTAATAATGATCGCGTGAAGCGCAGAGGCGCAGGCGCTGACCACGCCGAAGTTCGGGCCGTGGCATCCCAAATCCAACGCGATCGCCCCGGAAGCCATATCCGAGATCATCATCGGTATCAGGTGAGGGCGTACGGCCTTCGGCCCCCTCTTAAACAGATTCCCGTATTCTCGATGCAAGGTCTTAAACCCGCCGATGCCCGAAGAGACCGTGACCGCGGCGTTCTCCCTCCAAGACCCAGAAGGTTCCAGACCGGCATCGGAGATCGCGTTTCTCGCTGCGACGATCCCAAGCTGCAAAAAACGATCGTAACGATTGGCGATCTTCAGTTCGAAATGTTGCTCCGGCGAGAAATCCTTAATCTCTGCCGCCATCGCAGCGGGATAGTCGGAGCAATCGAATTGGGTGATCTTCTCGATTCCACATCTCATAGCGCGAAGCGCACTAATGAATTCCTCGGTGCGGCGCGCGATCGCGTTGATGGTTCCTATTCCTGTAACAGCAACTTTGTTCATAGCTCACCCCGAAATGACTATCGGTCATCCATAGCTAAAAAAAAACCGTTTCTTCGCTAATTCGGAACCCTTTCGATCCGGATTTCGCGTTCCAAGACTTTTTCTGTCAGTGTGAAGTATGATTCCAGCATCTCGTCGGCGCTGGAGGGCGTGAACAGCTTGAAAAAGGGTTCTCTGAGGGCGGTCAATTGGACGACCCCGCAGGTTTGACACCATAAGATCGCGGCCAGGAGGGCGGGATCGGTTTTCACTCCGATCGACCCGTCCGCTTGGCCTTCGGTTACCGCCTTGACGAGCACTCGAAAGAGTTCACGGCTTTCTTGATAAGTACGATGAACCTCTCCGTATTCGTTCCTCTCATCATAGGGTTCTCCTTGGTAATTCACGATGAACTGGTAGTAGTCCGGATAAGATTTCCGGTATTGGGCGAAGGCCCGTCCAAAGGCAACGACCTTCTCCAAACCGGATTTACAGGAAGAGAACAGTTCCCGAAAGGATTTCAGCAGTATTCCGAGCGCGCGAACTCCGATGGCGTAATAGAGTTCTTGTTTGCTTTGGAAGTATAGATAAATGGTTCCTTTCGCCACGCCTGCCTCTTGAGCGACCTGATCCATCGAAGATTGGCCGTATCCATAATTAAAGAACACCTTTTCCGCGGCTGTGACGATCCGATTGTATTTTTCGTCCTTTTTCATAGCCCTCCGTAGAAATGACCGTGGGTCATTGCGCGAAGTATATCATAAAACTCGCGGTCGGTCAACCCCACGAGCCGGATAGCGTGCTTCAGCGCGGCATGCTTTTTTAGAAGAGAAAAGAGGGGTTCACACGGAGAACACAGAGGGCACGAAGAAAAAAAACCTGGGAACGCCAATCTTTAGATTGGTATATTTCACGGTTTTTAAAGAAAAAAACCCAACCTATGCCGAACTGAATTTCGGCGTTCTCAGAAAAGTAAACCCATGCCGCACTAAATTTCGGCGTTCCCTGGAAAGTAAAACGATGCCGAACTGAATTTCGGCGTTCCCAGAAAAGTAAACCGATGCCGGAATGAAGTTCGGCGTTCCCAGAAAAGTAAAACCATACCGTACTGTAGTTCAGCGTTCCCAGGCGCACCGGCGCGTTACCAGGGTAGGGATGGGTTACTCTGTTTCCAGTATCTTTCCCATCATGAGCTCGTCCACGTAGACGCCGTCGACGAGGAAGACGTCGCGTTTCCTCCCCTCGGGCTGATAACCGAGTGAGGTGTATAGGCGCAGGGCCCGCTCGTTATGCGCCATCAGCCCGAGTTCGAGGCGGTGGGCGCCGATCCCTCGCGCCCATTTTTCCATCTCTACAAACAGTTTCTTCCCTATTCCTCGGCCCGTATAGGCTTCCAAGATCCCGATCACGATGGTGATCGTCCCGCGATGCCGATTCGCTTTTCCCCCGATGGCGCTGAGGAATCCGACCAGACGTTCCTCATCCGTAGCCAGGAAGACCATAGAGTTCGGTTGGTGTAGGATGTCCTGTATCGTGCGACGCATCTCATCGACCGTCGTTTTTCTCTCTCCGGGTTCCAACAGCAACGTCTTGCTCTCGCTATCCAAAGCGCAGCGCAATTCCAGATACGGCGCCGCGTCCGCTTCCGTGATCTTTCGAACCTGCACGCGTAAACCTCCTCATAGGGACTATGATCGGGATTATAACAAAAACTCCCGATAATCCTATATAATAGTGTGAGCCAAGTTATGAGGTGCAAACTAGAAAGAAGGCAGAATCAATCGCACGATTTTTAGTCCACGTAATCATCGCGGCGTAAGCGTCCCCTCTTTTCGCGATGGCGCGATACGCTTTTGTATATGCCTTGAAAAGCGGTGTTCGCACAGAGGGCACAGAGGGCACAGAGAAAAGGCTGAAGAAAGCTCGTGGGACCGACTTCCAGTCAGCCTGTCTCTCTGAGAAGGCCCTGGGAACGCCTGGGAACGCCAACTTTAAAGTTGGCTTGTTTCAAAGGTTAAACAGGTTTCGCCCGGTGGGCACGGAGAACACAGAGGAAAAACTGGCAAGGGACAAGGCTCTCCCAGAATAAGAAAAGACATGCCGGACTAAAGTCCGGCGTACCCAGGGCGCTCCTGCGGCTTCGAAACAAGAGCAAAAGGCGGATCGCGGGGTCGAAAAAAACACTTACCCCGCGATAACCCCGCCGGACCATCGTAGCGTAAAAAGAGCAAAAGGCGGACCTCATCCTTTTGACTTTTTCGCTACACCTCGATAGTATACCCACACTATATTATAGGGCAGGATTGTCTCTGCCAGGTCTTGAAGAGGGGGTGAACGGATGCTTCACGTAAAGGGGATTACGAAGAGTTATTCGACACGGGTTGTGTTGAACGGCTTATCCTTCGATTTGGAAGAGTCGCAGCTTTTGGCCGTCACAGGCGGCAACGGAAGCGGGAAGTCCACGTTGTTAAAAGGGATCGTCGGCGAGATCTCCTTTGATGAAGGATCGGTCACGCTTGACAAAGATGTGACCTGGGCGTATCTTCCGCAACAACTTCCCGAGACCGACCTGAACGCGATACAGTACCTGTTGTCTGTTTTTCCGCCCTTGACCGAGGCGTTCCATAAGATCACCTCCGAGTCTGATCCCTTTGCCTACGCAGAAGCTTTGGACGCGTTCCATTCCTTGGGAGGTTACGAGGTGGAAAGGGAGATCGACCGGAACCTCGCTTATTTCGGGTTTTCTGAATCTGACGGAAAGAAGGCTATGACGGCCTTTTCCGAAGGTGAAAAGCGCCTGCTGGGGATCATTCGTCTGATGCTCTCCGGGGCGAGGTTGTTCTTACTGGACGAACCGACCAATCATCTGGACATCGGTCATTGCGTGATGTTGGAGGAATACATTCTCCAGAAAAAAGAAGAACGGAAGGCTTTCCTTCTAGTCAGTCACGATCGGGCTTTTATCGATCGTGTGGCGGACAGGACCCTCTACCTAGAGCGTGGCGCATACTTCAGCGTCGAAGGAGGGTATTCTGCCCTCCTATCCCATAAAGAACAGTCTTTTTCCACCCAAGTCCGGCACGCTCAAACACTACAACGCAAGATTCGGCAACTGGAGCGCGCGATCACGCAAACGAAGCAATGGGCACAGAAAACAGAACGAAAAAAGCAGGACAATCCCCA
The DNA here is from genome assembly GCA_002071085.1 of Thermotogota bacterium ADurb.Bin062. GTDB lineage: Bacteria > Thermotogota > Thermotogae > MWEM01 > MWEM01 > MWEM01. The sequence goes on from MWEM01000012.1 coordinate 28,565, forward strand.
CGCGGACAAAGGCTATATCGGCCATAAATCCGCACGTTTGGCCAAGCGCGCAACCGGCGTTACCGGTCGCTTGAGCGCATTGGCACAATCGTTGAAAGAAGAGAAACCGTTTGTCGAGAAACCGATTAACCTCTCTTTCCTAGAGTATCCGGTCCCTTCGCGCGTGGTCCTCCGCGCCCAACAGTTAGAAAAGCGGTTTGAGGAGCGGACGGTTTTGTCCAATGTCTCTATCGATTGCTCGACCCGTGACCGGATCGGCATCATAGGAGAAAATGGGAGCGGCAAAACCACATTGATACGGATTCTTGTCAATGATCTGCCTGCGGACGCCGGTGACTGTTACCGTAACGACGCTGTCCGCTGGGTATACCTCCCGCAGGATATCCGGCAGTTCTTCGCCTACGAGGTGCTGATGGACAACCTGACGCGTTACGATCACTCCGAAGTCTTCATTCGGCAAGCGTTAGGCGCGGCTCGTATCCGAAATGAACGGGTCTTTTCGAAGGTGGGTGAGCTCAGTCGCGGAGAATTGATGCGGTGCGCGCTGGTCGCGGCGATTTTGGCGAAGGCAGAGTTTTTGTTCTTGGATGAACCGACCAATCATTTGGATATCGAGTCTTTGGAAGTTTTACACTCCCTGATCGAACAGTTTTCCGGCGGGGTTCTCTTCATCAGCCACGACCGGTATTTTATCGCGCAGCAGGCAAAAACCCTCTACTGGTTGACTGGGGGGAGTCTGCGACTTATGGAGGCTTAAAAGACTACGCCTACCGAATCATCGCGGCGCGCTAATGGGCCGTGACGTCTTTGAAATGGCGTATTTTCAAGTCCGGCAAGGTGATCGAGAGCACATCCACCCGAACGTGACAATACCGCTGTTCGGGATGGTGGTGGAGGTAGTGCTGTACCGTTAAAAGGATTCTTCTAAGTTTGGCCGGCGTCACGCGAGTGAACGGGGGCGGGTCTTCCTTACCGCCTTTGACTTCAAAAAAGACGATGTCCTCGCCATCCATCGCGATGATGTCGATCTCGCCCAAGCGGGTGCTAAAGTTCCGCTCCAGGATGCTGTACCCTTGTTTTCGCAGGTACTCCGCGCAGACCTCCTCATAACGCGCGCCAGAGCGTGACCCTTGTGAAAAGTCTTCACCCGAGGGGACACTTTGTGAGGGGCGCCCACGCGACCGTGAACCCGAGTCGCTCATAAGATCTTGGGGACCACGAAATATCCGTCTTGTTCCTCGTAAGCGTTCTCAAGGATTTTACGAGGGAAAGGGCGCGCCGCGACGACGTCTTCGCGGGTTTGGTTCACCAAATCGACAGGACGGACCATCGGTTCGAGATCCGAGACATCCACTTCGTTCAAAAGCTCTACGTAGTCCAGAATCCTCTCGATATCCGCTTGAAGTCGGCTCCTCTCTTCCGGACTCACCTTGAGCCTCGCCGCCTTTTCTAGGCGATGAAACAAGAGATCATCGATCTTCACGCTTGAGCGCCCCCAATACTTTCGTGATTTCTTTTAGATCATCGTGTAACACCGATTCTTTGTTGACGGCGTAAACCTTCTCGTAGACTTCCCGACGATAAATCGGCATATTCTTGGGGGCCGTAATGCCCACCTTCACGTTTTTTTCGTCGATGTCAACGATCTTGAGGATAATGTTCCCGATGGTGGTCTCGATGTATATCTCTTCGTCTTTTTTCCGGCTTAGGACGAGCATACTTCGCCCTCTTTTTTCGAAGCGGGTTCGCTCGCTCCCTCTCGTATGAGATGTCGTAGGCTATAATCACTGCGGTCTAAAACCAGCTGTATGGCTTTCCGATTTTCGGTGTTGATGATGATCGGGGCCAGCAGGTTGATCGTCATCTCTTGGGGATTATCTTGGGGTATCCGTACCATGTTCGTCACCAGTATCTTGTCTCGGTCCTTGATGTCCAAACGGTCGATCACGTCCTGCGAGATGTCGAAGGCGTAGTCTTTTTTCACCAACCACGGGTCGAGGACGGGGAAAGCGATTTCCATGCTCTCCACCGATATCAGCCATTGAACCGGCAGGGTTTCCGGCAACATCACCAGCGCGTACTTGTGCCAAGCCTCGAAGCCCGGAATCCCCGTCTCGAAGGTGAGAACCTCGGATTCTTCTATTTCTATTTTCCCTAATCGCGTGCTAAAGATCATAATAAAGAGCCTAATTCGTAAATTTTTCGGGGTGCATCAGCATATCCGCAGACTGGTAGATCAACCACGTCGCGGCATCCGCGTACTGCTCGATGTCGAAGAACTGCTGCTCGGTTAACCCCGGTTCGCTGGTCGCCACGACCAGGACTCCTATCGAGGTATTGCCGTTTTTTAGGGGGTACGCGAGGTAGCCGTTCACGTTAGCCGCTTTTTGGTAGTTTCTGGCGTAGATCGGGTCGACGATTTTTTCTACGACCTTTCGTATGTCTCCGGTGAAATAGCCCGTCCCGTTGTTGAACGCCATCGCCACGATGCTTTCATTCGCAACCAGAGAGAACCCGTACTGCATCAGGTTTTCGGGGATCCCCGTGTAGTCGTTGGGAGAGAAGCGCCGTTCGGCGAAGACGATGGGGATAATAGAAACGCCGTTGACGCCGTAACGCGAGTAGATTCCGACGTAGTTGAAGTGGTAGTTGTTCAAGAGGGAGTAGACCAAGTGCTGCAAGTTTTGCCAGAGCTCGGCCCGGTAATACCCTTCCGGGTGTTCCGGCGAGGTCCACAGGTAATTCGTATCCGGGTCATAAGTCGGGATATCCTTTTTGATCGTTTCGAGCAACAGTGCGATCTCCAGAGAGGGGTTTCTTTTGTACACCTCTCCCTCGACTTTCACTTCCACTAACCAATTGGCAAATAGGCCGGTCACCAAAATGCATAACCCTAAAAATATCCATTTTTTCATCCGTTATCCCTCCCGATTTTTCCGCTTTATTATAACACACCGAGCCCGCAGGCGATTCAGAAAATGCGCGTTATGTTATTTCGAGCTGGTCGCTGAGCTTAGTTAGTATCGCGAGACTTCGTGGGCTTCCGAAGTCAGCCCGCTGGTTACCCCGCGATAACTCCGTACGGTCATCGCGGCGTAAGCGCCCTTTCTTTTCGCGACGGCGCGATACCTCGACGTCATCGCGGTGTAAAGAGAACAAAAAGGGGATCGCGGGGTCCCTTCGGTTACCCCGCGATAACTCCGTACGGTCATCGCGGCGTAAGCACCCCTTTTTTTCGCGACGGCGCGATACGCTTCTATTCGAGCTGGTCGCGGGGCAAAAAAGCAAAGGGCGAATCGCAAGGTCTCAAAAACCACTTACCCCGCGATAACTCCGTACGATCATCGCGGCGTAAGCGCCCCTTCTTTTCGCGACGGCGCGATACCACGACATCATCGCGGTGTAAAGAGAACAAAAAGGGGATCGCGGGGTCCCTTCGGTTACCCCGCGATTACCCCGCACGAGCATCGCGGGGTCCCGTTGGTTACCCCGCGATAACTCCGTACGATCATCGCGGCGTAAGCGCCCCTTCTTTTCGCGACGGCGCGATACGCTTCTATTCGAGCTGGTCGCGGGGCAAAAAAAGCAAAGGGCGAATCGCAAGGTCGTAAAAACCACTTACCCCGCGATAACTCCGTACGATCATCGCGGCGTAAGCGCCCCTTCTTTTCGCGACGGCGCGATACCACGACATCATCGCGGTGTAAAGAGAACAAAAAGGGGATCGCGGGGTCCCTTCGGTTACCCCGCGATTACCCCGCACGAGCATCGCGGGGTCCCGTTGGTTACCCCGCGATAACCTTCTTAGTTATGTCACCCAATATCTTGACCCACGCTATTCCGAATCGGCGCTTTCATTTGTCTCTATCGGAATCAACTCCTGGCCTTCCGCCACGTCTTTTCGCCGTTCTTTCCTTCTCGTTTTCAGCCCATCTTCCCCCTGGTTGTATAGACTGAAGGCCTGGAAGAGGTTGTCCATCACTTTCCCATACAGCGTGCCTTTCGGATAGTTGCCCCCACGGGTCCGTTTCCCGACCTGGATCTTCATCACGATCTCCAACACCTCTTCAAGGGTGTCCACACACCAAATGTGAAAGCGTCGGTGTTCTATCGCCTTCAATAGTTCGTCTTCCAGTACCAACGAGTCCAAGTTGGCCTTAGGCAAGATGACCCCTTGAAAGCCGGTCAGCCCTTTCATTTTGCAGACGCTGTAAAAACCCTCCACCTTTTCGTTGATTCCGCCCACCGCCTGGGCTTCCCCCAGTTGGCTCATCGAACCCGTAATCGCGATGCCCTGCATCACCGGAACCTTCGCCAAAACGGACAACAGCGCCACCGTTTCCGCCATCGTCGCGCTGTCGCCTTCGATCGAGCCGTAGGTTTGCTCGAAAGCGAGGGTGCCTTTCACGGAGAGCGGGAATTTTTGGGAGAAGGTGGACTCGATGTAGCTTTCCAACGTCAAAATCGCTTTCTTGAATATCTTACCGCTCATATCGATCTCGCGGTGGATGTCAATGATGTTGCCGCTGCCTAGGGCGTAGGTCGCTGTGACTCGGGTCGGGATACCGAAGGAGTGATCGGGAAGGTCCAGGACAGTCAGGGCGTTGACCTGCCCCACCTGCTTTCCGCTCGTGCGTATACGGATGACGTCGTTTTGGATCATCTCTTCGATTTTTCTCTTCTCTAGGCTGGTTCGGGCCTTCTTCCTCCGAATAGCCTCCTGTACGGCCTTTCCCTCGATCGACCGGAGGTTTTCACGTCGGCTCAGGTGGTCGCTTTCGATGAGTAGGTCCGTGATACGCGAGTAGTCGCTCGAAAGCTTCTTGTGAGAGCTTGCAAGCCTCATACCGTATCGCGCCACCTCTCGAACGGCGTCCGCCTCCAATGGCAACAGACCTTTCTCAGAGACGGCAGAAGCCAAGTAACGCGTGTATTGGTCTCTGTTTTTCGGGGAGTCGTCTATCTCATAGTCGAACTCCACTTTATACCGAAACAGCTTGTCGAAGTCTTTGTCCAGTTCTTGCAGAATATCGTACAGCTCCGGTTCGCCTATGAGGATGCACTTGAAGGAAATCGGTATTTCTTGAGGTTTTAGCGTGGCCAGCGAGGAGAACCCATAACGCGTGTCCGCGTTCTCCACACCGGTCTTTTCGGCATAGAGCGTTTTCTTCAAGGTGTCCCAAAGGGAGTAGTTCGAAACCACGTCTCGGGCGTCTAAAACGAGGTACCCGCCGTTGCACAGGTGAACGGCGCCCGGTTTGATCAGGGTGTGGTCCGTATACAGGTATCCGCTTTTCGACAGGAACTCGATTTTCCCGAAGAGAGATGAGAAACTCGGGTTCATCTCGAATGTCACGGGGACGCCGACCGTTTTGCTGTGATCCACGAAGAGGTTGATCCGATACCGATGCAACAGGCTTTCCCATAGCTCAGGTTTGGCCAGTAAATTGGGGAGCTGCACCAAGATGTCCTCTATCACCTGCTCTTTGTACTGGAGGAATTCTTCGGACTGCTGATACTTCTGCTCAAATTCGTTCAGAATCGAACGAACGGCGAACTTGGCGCTGAAGCGGTTCAGTTCTTCGGTACGGGTCCGGAAGTCTTTTTCATACTCTCGTAACCGAAACAGGTACCCTTCCGCCAAATGCCTTGCCTTGACGCCGTTCTCCTCGATTTTCCGCTTTTCGTCTGAGCTGAGGGTGCCGTGTATTTCGTTCGTCAACGGTTTTCCGTCCCACAACGGAATTGGAGCGATACCGGTCGGGGTTGCTTGCAGCAGGTACTCCACCTCTCTCGCTTTTTGGGTGATCTCCGACCAGAGCCGCTTTTTTTGCTTTTCAAACTCGCCGTTGAGCTCCGAGAGCTTGCTCCGATAGGTCTCCGAGAGGAACACCCCTTCGAGCGATTTCAGCGCTTCTTCGATCATCGTCTCCCAGTCCTTTTTCAGGCTCTTGCCCAAACCGGGTAGAAGGGAGATTGCCACGGGAGACCAAGGGTCTTCGAAATTGTTCACATAAATCCAATCGTCCGGCGTTTTCTCTCTTTTCGCGTAGGATTCAAGCCATTTCTTCACAGAGGAGCGCCGTCCGGAGCCGCTGAGTCCGGTTACGAAGATGTTGTAGTTTCTGGCTTTCAAAGCTAGGCCGTCGAGAAAGGTATCTTTCGTTTCGTCGCTTTCCTCGGTGAAGTCCAGAGATTCAAGCTGCGAGGTCCCTTTCCACACATACCCTTTGTCTATGTCCAAATCCTCAGGCCGTAATTCTTTCAAGCTTTTTCCACCTCTCAATGATCCAGGAAGAATCGTTCCGCTTCGTCAACAACCTCTCTGAGACGTTCGTTTCCAATCTTGTCTTCCACGTTTGTTTCTTTACGCAGGAGTATAACATATTCGAGGTTGCCCTTCGTCCCCTTGATCGGCGAAAAGGAGAGTTTTTCGGGGGATAGGCCGCTGTCCAAAGCGTAGCGGATCGTCCGCTCGATCGCTTCGACGTGGTATGCGGGGCCCTTGACGATACCTTTGACGTTTTTTTGCGGCTCCAATTCAAACTGCGGTTTGATGAGAAATATCGACGGGGCGCCTTCAGAGAGCAAAGTAGAGGCCACAGGCAAGATCCATTTCAAGGAAATGAAGGAGAGGTCGCCGCAGATGAAATCGAAGGGGTGCCCGAAGGACTCGAAGGTCAAATAGCGGACGTTGGTTCGTTCTCGGACCACCACCCTCGGGTCTTGCCGCAGCTTCCAATCCAATTGTCCGTAACCCACGTCCACGCAGAAAACTTCTCTGGCGCCGTTCAATAGGAGGATTTCGGTGAATCCACCGGTGGAAGCGCCGAAGTCGCAACAGATGAGTCCCTTGACGGAAAGGCCGAAGGTCTCCAGCGCCCCTTTCAACTTCAGCGCGCCGCGACTGACGTACGGACAGTCGGTCTTCAAAACCTCGATCGAAGCGTCGGAAGGCACCTGCTTTCCGGGCTTCGTTTCTTTACGCCCGTTCACGATGATGTTACCCAATAGGATTTCTGCTTGAGCTTTCTCTCGTGACGAAAAATAGGCTCGATCCGTGAGCAATAGATCGAGCCTCGTTTGGTAAACGCGCTTGGGAGTTTTCGGTGTTATACGATTATCCGCCTGATTTCTTTTCTAAGGCTTTGGTGATATAGTCGCTCTGCCTTTGCCACGCTTGGATCGTCTTTTCCATAAAGGAAAACTTGGCCATAAGCGCCTCGTAACGTTTGGATAGTCGTTGGCTCAGCGAGATGATCTGCTGGTTCACCACCCGCAGCTGGTTGCTGATGGATCCGGAAGTGCCCGCGGTTTGGGCGATGTATCCGCTCCCGAACTTGGTGATATCGTAGAGTCTATCGGAGAGCTGAGTCGCGAAGCCCTTCACCGTGGTGTCTCCGAAGACCTCGCTCGCGCCAAAGGTCTTCCATACCGCTTCCGCATCGGTTTCCAAAGCGTTTCGAAAACGGGTTTCATCCAGCATAATCTGGCCTTTGACGATTTTTAAATATCCGCCGGTGAACCCATCCGAGGAACCGACACCGATATCGGTCAGAAAATCATAGGTCAGCACCGGATCGGAGTGTTGGTTCAAGAAGAAATCACGGAAGGACAAGGATTCGCCGGTCGGCGTGTCGACGATATTGAAGTCTTTTGTGCTATTCACGAAGACGCTGAAAACGCCATTTCCCTCTTGTATCTTCGAATGGATCGCGGGGTTGAGGAATCTGAATTTGTCGACGATCGATTGAACGGTGTCCGTGCCGTGGTATTCGATCGTATAAGGCGTTGAAGAGCCGGTGACCGTCACCGTTAAGGCGCCCCCCGTGATGCCGAAAGCGCTCAGGAGATCGGTTTTTTTACCGGTCACCTCCGTGGAGTAATAGACCTCGTGATTCGAGCCGTCCAGGTCCGAATAGACGAGAGAACGCAGACGGTTGAAGATGTCTCGGACGACCGGGTCGTTTTTCAGAGCCCCTTTGATGGCTTTCTGTTCCTCGGTCAATTTCTCATCGTCGGTCCTCGTGTTGTCCGTTTCCGGAGGATTCATCCGGAGGTAGAGGTTATTCATCACTTCGTTGTACTTTTCGATGAACTCCTTCATATGGTCCATCATTCCGTCTATGTCCTGGCCGACGGAAGCGTACACTCTTTCGGAGCTCGCGCGCTTGACGGTCACGGATATGCCGTCAAACAAGTTTTCGAAGAGGTTCGACGCCGACGTGACCGTCGTGGAAACCCCGTTGACGTCGACCGTAATCTGCGCTTCCCGAGCCGTTTGGTGGAATGTCCCATTCCGTAGGGCGCCGGGGTTATAACCGGTCGCCTTGCTGGGATCGATATGGAAAACTTCTAATAGGTTACTGTTATCGGCAACAGAAATGGAGACATCGGTATTTTTCGCGTCGAGGTGCAAGTACATCCTACCATCACGTTCTTCCGCCCAAGCGTGAAAGGAGTCTTTGAGATCGTCGGTCGAGTTGATGGCGTCGATTACGTCATCCAACACCTCGGTACCGCCAGATGAGGTGTAATCGACAAAGTAGTCGACGCCGTTCACGCTCAGCGTCAGCCGCCCGTCCACAACCCCCAACGACTGGAGCGTCGTCGTGCCGCTCTCCCCGTCGACGCCGGTAGAAGAGAATAGGGATTCGGTCATGTACAACATTTCGAGCAACCCTTTGGAACCCGCTCCCGGGGCATCGGAGATAGAAAGGGTATCCTCGGGATTTCTCGCTTGGATGTACAGGGCCAACGCGTCTCCGGTGTTGTTCGTCGCATAGTAAACGTCCACTTTTCCGGCTAAAGTGGGGTCTGTGTTGATTTCGTTCAGCAGGTCTGCCAAGGTTTGCGTGGTCTCATAATCGAAATGAATATCTGACCCATTGTAGCGAATGGTCAGCTGCCCGTTGGCCGTTATACCGGTTCCAGGGCCGTCAAAATTGGCGAGCGTATTCGTCGCTTTTCCGTTCGCGAAAAAGCCTGATTCATAGGACGTCGTCATCCCCATCACTTGAAGGAAGTCGCCGGAATCGGTTATCGAAAAGTCCACCGAAGCGTCGGCGCCGGAGATGAACAGTTTCACCCCCTCGGCGGAGTTCACCGTATCTACCTGCACCTCGGGGATATCGGCTCTGATTTGCGCGATCACCTCGGATAGGGTGTTCGAAGGGTGGTAGGAGATCGGGTCATAGGTCTTCCCGTTGACCGTCAACGTTAACGCGCCTTCGAGCGAGACCCCATTGTGGTATCCGCCGAGATTCTGCAACTGCGTCGAGCTATTCCCCGATACGTAGGCGGCGGAAAAATAGGTTTCATTTCGGGCGACCTGGTCGACGACGAAAGAAAAATTCTTCGCTTTCGCCGGAGGGGCTGCCTGAATCGTCGCGATCGACTCGTTGGTCGATTCTGTCTGGTACTTCAGGAAACTCGATTCCAAACGCCAGTTGTTCGTAAAAGTCCTGAACTCGGTTAACTCCTCGGACAGCTCGTTCAGGGCTTTTTGGCGGTTGGTCATCGCCTCTTTCTTCGCCGTGAGTTTTTTCAACGGCACGCTTTCGGCGTCGAGTATTTTGTCTATCAGAGAATTGGTGTCTATTCCGCTTGCGAGACCGCCGACGGAAGTGCGATTAATCACCGACGAATTGATATAATTCGTCAGATCAAAATTCGCCATATTCAGAACCCCCTTTTTTAAGGGACTTTACGCTCGTTCGTCCATCAAGGCGCCGATGAATTCGTTGAGGTTTTGGATCAGTCGGACGATGTCGGCCGGAGGAATCTGCCGTACCATCTCGCCGGTGTCTTTGTTCACGATCTTCACAATGACCATTTCGGCTTTCTTGTCCACTTCGAACTGTAGGTTGCTTCTCAAAACCCCTTTCATCTTTTCCAGGCTGCTCTCTAAACCTTTGACGATATCTTCGAGCGGCTGCTGAACCTGCTTGGCCTCCTCTGCTTGGCGTGGATATTGATACACGGCCGGGTCGACGAGTGAGGAGTCCGGTACCTTGGGCTGTCGTTCCAGAGATGGCTGGGCGATCGCCACGTTTGGCGTGTTGTCCGGTCGGATTTTCATAATCTCCCCTCCATGGTATGATACCTTTTATCGGCAATAGTCCTAACGGACTTTAGTCCCTTTTATGAATCCTGTTCTCTTCTCGATATATAAACCTTCCGGAAAACGTACAGACATTTTTGCTTTACCTTGTGAGCAGTATATCCATCCTAAACCGCTGAAACAAAGATCGTATCCGGCTTCCATAGAGGCCGCTCGCGTTTCCCAATTCCAGGTTTTTATGAATTTCGGGGAATAGGGAGGTAGCAGCAGGGTGCCGCAATGGTGCGCGTAGATCTCTTCGGCCCGCGTCGGATTCGTTTCGTGGACGCTGACGTTATCTCCGAAATAGAACTGGAGGATGACGGTCTCTTCGGGTTCGACCTCCACCTTGACCAAGCCGCTGAAAAAGATCGCGCGTGCCTGCCGGATAAAGCAAGTTTTTCGATGCCAACGCTTGGTTTTTCCCGGCAAGTGGCGGTCTTTTTCGTCGACCCATCGACAGATGCCGGACAGGTTTTCCATGCCTGGAACGTCCACAAGTCGCGCCCATCCTCCATCATAGGTCACCGGTTCGTAGGTAGTTCCGGGGTATGGAGAGGTGGTCGCCTTTTCGAGTTCTTCGTTATCTTCGCTGAGGGGGTTTTTCAACAGCGCGTTGATCAGCGAGGACTTACCGGCATTGACGTATCCGCAAAAGCCGTTCTCCGCATCACGAAGCATCAGATCCTTCAAACCCGGTATCCCATAACGGTTCACCGTGCTGATCGGCCATAACCGTTCTTTCTCTATACCATATAACTCCGAAACCTTCTTTTTCACCGCGCTGGCGGTGAGATAGCGCGGGAGGAGGTCGAATTTGTTCAATAACACCATCGCCCGAGGCGGTAAACGGCGGAGAAAATCGGGATTCAGCGTCCCCGTCAGATCGGTCAGGTCTGTCACGTAAAAGACGGCGCCACATTTTTCGAGCCTATCGAGAACCATTTGGGGGGTGTAATAACGACTCACCACGTGATAGTGAGAGCCATAGTGCCGTATCCGAAAGCATCGCTGACAGAGGGGGTTCTCGTATTTATCGAACAGTTCCAACGGGACATAGCCTGGTCCCGCGGCGTTTATTGACTGCAAAGAAACACCGCACCCCTCACATTTCGGCGTTTGTGGCACGTCGATCCATCCTTTCCATTCCGATAGGAAGGAGCTCTCCTTCCTCGGATTCGTCGGTATCACCGGCGGTCATCTCGGGTTTGGAAACGGGGCTAGGCGCTTTGGCCCACCCGCCGGTTTCTTTTATTTTAGGCTTGAAATGGATGAAGGAGATCAGTCGTCTTTCGAAAAACCGTAAGATCTTCGTCGTCCAATACTCGTCGTGTGGGTCTAGGGCTTCCACTTTGATCGTGTAGAGGTGTAGTAGGTTCCCGCATAGGATATCGGTGAAGAGCTGGTCGCCGATGATAACCGTCTTCTTTGGGTCTTGTCCCGCCTGTTTTAAGAACCCCCTCATCTTGTATGGAAAGGGTTTCAGCATCTTCCCGCGGATGATCTGCCCTTCGCCGATCTGTTTTTCGATGTTTTTGAGTCTATCGGTCCTCCACGTATTGGATAGGATGAAGACGCGAAACCCACACCGCTGCAGACGGGTGAAGAGCGCAGTCACCTCCTCGCTTAAAGACCCGATTCGCCTAGGAAGGAGGGTATTATCCAGATCGAAAACGACCGCGTCCAACCGATGTAGGGCCAATTGTTCATAGTCGACAGAAAAGACCGACCGGGCATATTCGTGCGGGCTAATCAGGTGAGTCAAACGAAAAAACCAGCCAATCGTATAGAAATAGAGCTTATAGAAAAAAACCGGAATCATGCTGAGGATGTTTTGGAAAATAGTCGTGAACCGTTTAGTCGCGTTCTCCAGCTTCGCCATATAGGGGTTCACCAAGAAGGTGTGCATCATCAACCGATTTCCCACGATGATATCGGTAAAAAACAGGTCGCCGATCAGAACCGATTGAGAGGGCGCGGCCCCCGCGCGCAGCACAACATCTCTGAGCTTTTTTACTCCCGGTTTCCGCATATTCCCGAACACGCCCACCCGTTCGTCGATTCCCTTGCGGACCTCGGCCACGCGTTTAGTCGGCGCGTTGCTGATGATGTTGATAGAAAACCCCTTCTCGATCAGCTCGGAAAACAATCTTTTCGTGTCGTCGTCGAGCAACGGGCTTTTCCAAGGGGCGAGCGTATTGTCGTAGTCGAAGAACAAAAAACGAAAGCCTTGTCGGTACAAACGATCGTAGTCGATTTCCCAGATAGAGGCTGCCCGATCTTTGGGTGTCGGTAAGCTAAGGATATCCCGGATTCGGTTCATACCGTATGATTTCCAAAGGGAGTTCTTCTTTGACCAGTTCTAACATTCTGAGGGCCTCGTCCAGCAACAGGGCTGGAACGATCACCTTCACGGCCCCGTCAATGAGTTCGGAGTGGCGAATATTGATTATGTGTTCTTCCGCTTCCGCCAGATAGCCTAGAATATGCGTCTCTTCCACTGGCATCTTCACGTAGATGTCATACTCCAGAATCTCTTTTTCCCGGTCTTTTTCCGGCGGTCCGATCTCTTTTTGAATAGGTTCTTGGGCACTCAATATCTCACACACCTCAATCGTATATATAGACGGAAGATCAAAACTTGTACGCGATGGTCAGGAAGTAGACTAATCCATCGTCTTGCCATTTCACACCGGCTCCCAGCGACAGAGACCAAATCTGTATCTCTAATTCCGAAGTCGCATAAAGGCCCCTTTCGTATCCGGCTTCTGCTCTTGCGCGCAGGTGAAAGGGTTTTACATAAAACGCTTGGGTTTCTAACCGAATCTTGCCGTACAGCTCTCGATTGTATCCCACGAGGGCAAAGAGGTTCGTACTTATCGGTTTGATTGTAAACCCGCCCGCCACGGTGATGTCGAAGGCGGTATCGGGGAATGATATGCCGCTGAAGACGGAGAGCCACAAGGGCTCGAAGTAGATTTTGAAGCCCGGGCCGTATGACCGTCGGTTTTCGACGCCCAAGGAGAGAGAAAAGCGCCGCTCGATTCCGGGGTACCATACCAAATGCGGCAAGGGGTAGGGGTAGAGAAAATCGAGCCCGACATCGACGCTTCTAAACGGCCATTCTGTCTGTAGGATCGAAAGGCCGAACAGTTCGTCGGTGAGGAAAGGGCGGAAGGAAAACCCGTTCTTTTCTAATGAAAAGGAGACGTATTCGGCCGAAATGTCGGCCTGAAACACCGTTTCGCCCAGTAAGAGAGCGGCCGTATAGTTTTGACCAAATCCTTTCTCAAAGGAAAGGACGTTCGACTCCAACGATACGAGAACGTCCCACGTGCTGTCTATTCCGATGCGGATGGATAGCGGATGGTCCATCGTGTTCTTCCCCTTGGGGTTCATAATCTGCGTGGACAAGGGGAAGGCGAGATCTTGCTCCGCTTCGACGGCTTTTACCCCTCTCTCTATCGGCAGCATCTTTCTTTTCTCCGGGTAGACTTCGATCGGCAAGACGAAGTCGAGCGCCTGGGTCATATCGCGCGCGGGCGGAGCGGCGGCGAGCGGCGGTTCGTCGCCAAAGGGTTTACCGGGCTTTCGAGGGTCTAGGATTTGTGGAATCGAAAACAGGGAGCTCTTTTGGAGGGAGATAAGAATCGTCGTCTCTTCTTTGAAGAGGAGCGCCCGCATTTTTTTATGCCTTAGTGTCAGCTCGGTCGCGAAAGATACCTCTTCGGCGATCAAAGAGGTCGGCTTCTGAATGGGCGCGTAGATTTCTACCACGCGTTTCTCCAAAGGATCGATGGTGATCAGTTCCAGATGAAACAACGAACGGGGCGCTTTCATTAGGGTAGCGGGCAAGGTGCCCGTGATGGTGAAGCTCACCTCGGAGCCCATAAGAAGCGATGAAAAGAGGACGATCAACAAAAATAGAAACGGTTTCGCCGCACGGTGACTAAGAATGAATGTTTTGAGTCCCCTCAACGCGCTCTCCCATCGTCCAAAACTTGGTCGTTCTATTCTTGCCCGTATTTTTCGAATGATATAGCGCTTTGTCGGCATCGGCGACCATCGTGGTGTGCGTATCGTATTGAACGGTATCGGTAGAGGCGACGCCAAAACTGATGGTCTTCGGCAACTCTGCGGTCATTTCCTTTAGCGGCTTCGGCAGATAGGTTTCATCCTCTATGGCTTTGCGGATGCGTTCCGCCATCCGATATGCCTCTTCGCCCGCCGTATTCGGAAGGATTAAAATGAACTCTTCTCCTCCGTATCGGCCGATGATGTCGTATTTCCGGCAACTGTTTCGCATCGTATGCGCGACCGTCACCAATATTTCGTCTCCGGTCTTGTGGCCGTATCGGTCGTTGAAGTGCTTGAAATCGTCCAAATCTCCCATAATGACGGAAAGGGGAGCGTTTGTCCTCAACGCTTTCTCCATTTCCTCTTCCAACCGTTGGTTGTAGTACCACCGTGTGTACAGGCGCGTCAAGGGGTCGAGAATCGAAGACTTGTATGAAATCGCGTTTCCGATCGCCATAGCCATAATCGGTTCCAGATAGTCAATGAAGGCCAAGTACTTTTCGTACTCTTCCTCATCGAGTCTCAGGTTTCGGTTCGAGATATACAGGAGCGCCTTTTTCGTGTCGTCTATGTAGAATTCCGTGCGCGACTCGAAGGGGTCCGGCGCGCTGAAGCATTTCTTCGTCAAAATCTCTTGAACCAGTTCATCACCGTCGGTCGAGTCCAATACGATCGTGCTCTGATAGAGAACCATTTGATTGGCGACGACGAGAATCCCGACTCGATTAACCGGAATGCTGGCCGCGATACAGTTGTTGAACTGGTCTAAAACTTCTTTAGGATCGGAAGAAGCGGTCAGTATCTTCGAAAAGTTGACGATCTGGCGTAGCACGGCGATTTCGTTGCTGAGCTTCACCAGGCTTCGTTCCAGTCTTTCGAAGGTGTCTTTCGTCCGTTGAGGATGCACTATTTCGGAATGGATCTCGACCGCCATCGCTGCCAAAAGGTCCTCAAAAACTGCTTCGGTACCGAAGAATCGTTCTTTTATCCACTTGCAGGCTTGGTGATAAGAGCATTGCTTGTAGACCTCATAGGCATCCCGAGCGAATTTGCTGGCCTTCTTCGGGTTTCCTGTCGCATCGTAAAAAAGGGCCAAGCCTTCGTAGGTCATCGCCAAAGAGACGATATCGTGCGTTTTCAGGTGTTTGGATGCGGTAATTTCGAGATGTTGCTCCACAATTTCGGGTGCCGCCTCCGCCAGCTTTTCGGGGAAAGCGACGGCAACCTCCTCATTCCAAAACGGGTTATTCTTGATGAGCTGCTCGTAAGCCTGTCGTACACTTTCCGGAGTGTTCGCGCGGTAAACCGCCACTACTTCTTGGTACCCGTACTCCATCATCGCTTCCGGAGCGGATTCGAGCAACATTTCCAAAGCCGCGTAATTCCGACTGAGCATAAAGAGCATCGCAGAAAACCGAGCGGTCATCCCAAAAAAAGTCTGGGTATCGGCCATACGTTTGGCACACTCGTAATCTTCTAGCGCCTCGTCCCATTGCTTGTTGTAGGCGTGATACAGCCCCTCGAGGAGGTAACTCCTCGCTAGGGCGTCTTTTTCATTGAAGATCTGGGCGATCTCCCGGGCTTTTTCAAGGTAGTCAAACATTTTCGCGGTTTCACCGCTGTACAGAAAGCCGTTAGCCAGCTCTAGCGTAGGTTGGAGGGATTTTTGGGCAGAAAAGAATACTTTGGCGATTTTTATCGCGTTTTCGTAGTGCGGTTGGGCATAACCAGGCCCCAAAGGAAAGACGATGTTGCCGGCGGTCAGGAAGACATCAGGTAACAGGTAAGACATATGATACTTCTTGGCCCGCTCGATGTTGGCTTCACATATGGAATACGCAGGCTGCCAATTGTTCTTTCGCTCGTAAGCCTGCGCAATTAAGTTGTAAGCCATGATTTCCAATCTGTTATGCGCGTCGGTTTTTTTATTGCAGACACGCTCCAGAACCAAGTTGAGGAGCGACAGCGCGTTGTCTAACTCTCCGATTTTCACTTTCAACGTAGCACAGGCGTAGATCATCTGTGTAACCCAGAGCGCTTGTGATAGTTTTTTATCCTTAAACAAACCCGCTTGCCGCCCGCACATCTCATCCGCTTTCTGGTACTCTCCTTTGATGATGCGGTTGGCTATGCACAGGTAACGATAGTTTTCGGTATTATACAGAGACTCTTCCATAGATTCGGGAAAAGGCTTGCCGTCATAAGCGCAAAGGATCGCGTACCAGCCGAGCATCGATGGCGATATCTCTTCGGGTTTCAGCAGCTGAAAGACCTCATCCATATATCCCCGAGCCGTTTCGAAGCCTTCGTTTTTTCTGAAGGCTTTACGAGAGGCGCATAAATAGATCTTCGCGGCCATCCTCGTTTCACCGATCTCCTTGTAATGCCAAGCCTGCTTGTTTAACTGGCTCCCGTATTCGGCAAACCGGCGGTGTAATCGATATCGCAGCTCTTGCGGGCAGCGAGCGTAAGATTGTTCCCATATCTCCTGTAAAGAGAAGCGAAACAGGTGATCCTCCGTGAAAAATAAACCGAGGTCCTGAAAGTGCCAAAAGCTCTTTCTAAGTTTCTCCAAGGGCAGATCGATCGCTTCACCGAGAGCGTCAAGCTCTTCGGCAGTGAATTTTTCCGAAAGACACGCGATCTTGGACAGAAGCGACTGCTCTTCGGGTTCTAGCGAAGGGAACATCGTCGAGATGTAATCGCCAAACCCGTCGATCGATGTCATATCCTCGGAGAGAACCCAGCGTCCGTCTTCGATAAAGAGCTTTCCGGACCCATTGAGGAGGTTGAGTAGGCTGATAATGTACCCAGGATAGCCGCCGGTGATTTTTGAAATCCAAAGCACCTTGTCTTTATGTTTTTTTACGAACCGTTCGCCCAACATCAACTCCAACAGTTTTTCCGTTTGCTCTTCGGTAAACGGACGTAGGTGGATGAGGTGTTCGTAGTCGATAGTCCCTTTCTCTCTCAACTGCGTCATCGCGATCACGATTTGATTGTCCACGATCATATTTCGGATGCTTTTCAACAGCCGAGAGTACCGTTCGTCCGCCAGTTCGATATCGTCAACCAATATGGCAAGTTTATCTACCGAGGTCAAGAGTTTCCCCACGATAGAGAGCACTCGGTCAAAATTGTAGACATCCCCCAAATCCCAAAGGTAAGAGAAATCCTCTTCATCGATACCGACTTTGGCCGGCGACTCCACGATCTGTAAGAGCTCCTGTGCGAATCGCTGCAAATCGGAGGCCACAATCGTCTTCCATCCCTCGTTCCACATTTCGTTTTGTGCCAACGTCAGGAAACTGCTCTTCCCGACGCGAGTCTGGCCGCGAATCACGATCAGACTGACTCCGCGGTGTTTTCTTTCGTTCAGGAGAGACATAAAGGCGGCCAGTTCTTTTTCGCGCTCGATGATATTCGGTGAGATGAATTCGCGTTTAATCGCCGTCGAAAGCGCCTTGGGCAAACCGGCAAATTGTGGCTGCGAAAGGATACGCGAGTAATGGGTCGGCCTATTTGCCGGGTTCGGATCGGTCATTTGCGTGACGGGATCACGAACCTCAGTCAGTATCCGCTCGGGCAAAATCGCCTCCAGTATCCTTCCGAGAACGTAGACGTCAGAGGCCGGCGTGGGCTGTTTCCCCTCCAACAGCTCACTCGCCACAACCACGGTAGACCGATTGAGCAGGTTTTTTAACGAGTTTTGCCGGTAGTTCACCCAAAGCGGCGTCAAGAAGTACAACCGATCGGAAATGAGTAGGTCCGGAAGCCCCCAAACCCCAAAACCGATCGATGAGGCGTGTTGAAAGAGTTCGAAGTTTTCAAGCAGCGATTGCGCGATTTGGAGACGGTGCCCCTCTTCAAGGATGCTGTTATGGACGTCAGATTCTTCGTGAAACGGGAAATGAAAAACCGGGGGATTGACATCCAAACCCACATAATCCGGGTATAGAAACCGACTCCGCGCTTTTGAAATAGCGGTGATCCGATCCGCAAGCTTATCGAGACTTAAGCCGTATGCCTCCCTCGACAGGTGCTTCGAACGTTTATAGGTTCCTTCGTGCTCGATGAGGTACTCGTCCCCATCATAATTCGAGCGTAAGAGCTTTATGATGCGCAACTGATCACGTCCTTATGTGTGAAAGCCTCGCTGTTGCCCTCAAGCGGCGGTGCTTCAATTTCTTATGAAAATCATCGTCCACTCGACATTACCCCATTAAGTATAACACAAAGTACTGTCCTGGAAAAACGTTGTGTGGGTCAAGTTGTAGGGTTATCGCGGGGTAACCAGCGGGCTGACTTCGGAAGCCCACGAAGTCTCGCAATACGCCCTTAGCCCCTTCTACGCGCAATAGGACCGTGCAAACACATATCGCGTCGCCGCATAAAGAAGGGGCGCTTACGCCGCGATGCTGCACTTGTGAATGCCTACTTTTAAGTTGGTATGTCTTGAAAAATGGTTTCGCTCCGAGAGAACTATGAACCCACGCCGCACTAAAGTACAGCATTCCCAGGCGCTCCCAGTGCCTTCCCAGAGAGACAGATCGACTGGAAGTCGGCCCCACGAGTTTTCTTCGGTCTTTTCTCTGTGTTCTCTGTGTTCTCTGTGCCCTCTGTGCGAACCCTGTTTTTCAAGGCATAAACAAACCCGTATCGCGCCGTCGCATAAAGAAGGGACGCTTACGCCGCGATGCTGCACTTGGGAACGCCAACTTTTAAGTTGGCATGTCTTGAAAAATGGTCTTGCTCCGAGAGAACAATGAGCCCATGCCGCACTAAAGTACGGCGTTCCCAGTCCACAGAAACCCGCGATACGCCCTTTTCCCCTTCTACGCCGCGATGCTGCACTTGGGAGCGCCTGGGAACGCCAACTTTTAAGTTGGCATGTCTTGAAAAATGATCTTGCTCCGAGTGAACAATGAACCCATGCCGAACTAAAGTTCGGCGTTCCCAGCCTACAGAAACCCGCGATACGCCCTTAGTCCCTTCATTATTACCCCGCGATGACTACATGAACTAAAAATCATTGCGTTTCCGGTTTTTTTAAGAAAACAGCGACGGGGAAAAATCTCACCCAATTTTTATTTCAGTTCGCAGTGACCCCGCTAATTCAAATCGACTATGAGGTCTTTTGTCCGTCCGCGTCTTTCATCAAAATTTCCAGCATCTTCATCTCAAGCACGTTTTCCGGGGTTAAGCCGTCCAGCCGAAGGTAGAAGGAAGCGACATCGATGAGAGCCTGTAACGGCGTAAGGCCTACGATTTCCGAACTGTCTATCGCGACCGCGTACCGCTCGGCCTCCAACTTCACCATTTCATAGACGCGGAACAGCGTACTTCTTTTGTAGTTGGTCATATTGATGGACACCTGAACCATCTGTTTTTCCTTCAGTTCCATCCCCAACGCCTTGACATACCGAAATCCCCCGCTGATATTGCGTATCGCTTTGGCGATTTTGTTGGCGATCTCCAGGTCCTGGGTTCTAAGGTTGATATTGAAGGCGATTAAAAATTCCCGCACTCCCACGGCACAGGCGCCCGCGGAAGGGTGTATCTCCCTTCTGCCAAAGTCCGGGCACCATTCCGGCTTCTGGATTTTCGCCGCGAACCCTTCGAACTGTCCTTGCCGTATATTGGAGAGATCCTTTCTCTCATCCCGGGTGGCCGATTTTTCATAGAGGTATACGGGGATCTCCAGTTCCTCCGCTATTCTCTTTCCCAAGGTGGCCGCGTGTGTGACACACTCTTCAACGGTCACATTCCTCAAGGGTATCAAAGGGATCACGTCGGTGGCCCCCATCCTGGGGTGTTCTCCTCGGTGAACGCGGAGATCGATTAGCTCGGAGGCTTTTTTGGTCATATCAAACAGCGCCTTCAAGACGGACTCGGGTTCTCCTACCATAGTCACGACGCTCCGGTTATGATCGTAGTCCAGAGATTCGTCTAGTATCCACACGTGATCGTAGGCCTTCGCTTGCGCCACGATCGCATCCACGACTTCTTTGCGTCGGCCTTCACTGAAGTTCGGTACGGTCTCGATCCATTTCATCGCTTTTCCCTCCCTAATAATGCTCACTGACTTCTATGTCCACTTTTAAAGAGATGCTATTCAGAAGCGGAATCCCCTTCATTCCGCCCGCGTGTGCGCCGTATGCAGAGTGCGGCTCGCCGACGAGGACCTGTTCCATCTCTTCGGCGACGATAGCCTGTAAGGAGGCCTTTTCGGATTCAGGTAACTCGAAAACCAATTCGTCATGTACCTGCAAAATCAGGCGCGCCTGCAATCCCTCTCTTTTCAGCCTTTCATATATCCGGATCATCGCGATCTTGATCACATCCGCCGCCGTCCCTTGAACCGGGGAGTTGATCGCCACCCGTTCCGCCTCTTTACGTAGCCCCGGGTTCCTCGCGGCGATGAACGGTATCCTACGAAGCCTGCCGTAGAGCGTTCTTACGATACCGTCCGAATTCGCGAGAGCGATGGCCGCGTTCATATAGTCTTTGATGCCCGGATAGGCGCGAAAATACGCGTCTATGAATTTTTCGGCGTCTTTCCTCCCAATTCCCAATCTCGAGGACAGCCCGAAAGACGAGACGCCGTAAATGATCGAAAAGTTGATCATCTTGCCGATACGCCGTTGATTTTCGTCGACTTCGGACCACGGGATATCGAATAGCCTGGAGGCCGTGTACCGATGGATATCCTGGCTTCTTCGGAATGCTTCGAGCAAATGGGTGTCCTGAGACAGGAAGGCCATCACCCGCAACTCGATTTGGGAATAGTCCGCGCTCAGCAACAACCAGCCGGGTCTCTGAGGTTTGATCGCCGCGCGGATCTCTTTGCCCTCTTCGTTCTTCACAGGAAGGTTTTGCAGGTTCGGTTCGCTACTGCTCAAGCGGCCGGTCGCTGTTCCCGCCTGATTGAAGGAAGTGTGTACCCGTTGCGTTTTCGGGTGGATCAGGTTTGGGATCGCGTCGATATACGTGGTCTTGAGCTTATTCAGCTTGCGGTACTCGAGGATCTTCTCCGCGATCTCGTATTCTCCGGCCAGCTCTTCCAACACCGATTTGTCGGTGGAGTAGCGTTTGCTCTTTGCAGTGCTCTTTTTGGAAGGCAAGCCCAGCTTTTCGAACAAGACCTTTCCTAACTGAATCGGCGAGTCCAAATTGAAAGGCTCTCCGGCGAGGCTCACCACCTCTTTTTCAAGCCCTTTTATCTGCGCTCCCATCCTTTCCGAAAGGTCGAGTAGCGCTTCGCGGTCGAAATACACCCCGGTCGTTTCCATCTCAACTAGGACTCTCAGCAAGGGCATCTCGATCCTTTCGAACAACGGGTCCAGACCGTTCTCTTTCAGTTCCGGTTCGAAGCGGCGGCATAACCTCAGGGAAAGGTCCGCGTCCTCCACCGAATACCGAGCGGCCTGTTCGATCGGAATTTGAGAAAAGTCCCGCGCGAAGGGATGCGCGCTCATCAGATCCTTGTAGCTCAACGGGGCTTGCGATGAGACCTCGAGCGCCAGGCCGTCGAGATGGAAGCGTGAGCGGTCCGGGTCCAAGAGATACGCCGCGATCATCGTGTCGAAGTAGCGCTCCGGCAGCGGGTATCCGTTGTGCGCAACCACCTCGAAATCGTATTTGAGATTATGTCCGATCACCCGTTTCTCTTTGAGCGCTTTAAAAAACTCCGCGACCAGCGGTTCGGAAAGGTTCGGACCCTCGACATGCGCGACGGGCAAGTAGAATCCCGCTCGCTCCGCCATCGAAATTGAAAGGCCCACCAAGCGCGCATCTCTTGTGTTCAAGGAATCCGTTTCGGTGTCAAACGCGCAATCCTCGACCTTATGCATCGCCTCGAGAAGTTGACGGAACCCTATTTCGTCCACGACGACGCGATAGTCCCGGTCTTCTTCAGTTGGAGCGGGAGACGCTTCTTGACACGCCGACGACGTCGGTATCGCCTCCTGTTCCCGTTCGCTCGTCCCGTCCCCTCCCGCTCCGAAGAGCGTCGGCATCCATTCTCGCTCGAGACTTCTGAACTCAAAACGGCGGAAATCCTGCAGCAACTGGGTGGGGTTCACCGAATGATAGCGTAGATCTTCAAAATCCTGAGAAATGGGGATATCGGCTTTCAACCTCACCAGCTGCTGGCTCAGAAAGGCGTCCGCTCGGCCCTCCGTTAGCTTCCCACGTAGCTTTTCCGGAACGCTATCGAGATGCTCGTAGATGGCGTCCAACGTTGGGTACTCCGTGAGGAGCTGAAGCGCGCCTTTTTCACCGATGCCCCGAATGCCGGGGATATTGTCTGTCTTGTCGCCGACGATCGATAGGTAGTCGATCATCTGCGCCGGAGTCACGCCGTACTTCTCTAGAACCTTCTCGCGATCATAGACAACCAAGTCGGCGACTCCCTTTTCTGCGCGCAGCATTTTCACTTTATCGTCGATGAGCTGGCAAAGGTCTTTATCGCTGGTGAGGATCCATATTTCATCACATAGGTCCCGGTACTTCCTCACGTAGGTGGCGATCAGGTCGTCGGCTTCGAAGCCTTCCATCGATAGGACCGGAATCCCGAATCCTTCCGCCAATGGAGCCACTTCCTTCATCTGTTCCCTCAAAGTCTCCGGCATAGGCGGGCGCTGCGCCTTATATTCGTCCAGCAACTCCGTTCTGAAGGTGGTCCGCCCCGCATCCATAAAGAAGGTGACGTATTGCCCCTCGAGGAGGCGCTCTCTGGACAACTTCGTCAGCATTCGCGCGAGGCCGTAAAGCGCGTTGACCGGTTGGCCTTTGGAGGTGTTCAGCTCCTTGATGCCGTAATAGGCTTTGTACACCAAGCCGGTTCCGTCTATCAGGTACAGCTTTCGCATCTACACCACTCCCGCCCGAGGTATCGCCAGGGCTTTATTACGTATTTTACTGTTCATAATCGTTTGGATGGTCAATTCTCCTCCGTCGTCGTGGATCAAGGCGTAGGAGTACTCCGTTCGCTTCACGAATTTTTCTTGATCTCGTTTCCTTCCCCTCTCGATTACGTTCCGCCACGTGCCAGTGTTGATATAGAACCGATTTTCACCGTTCACCGTGTGGATGACGCTGTCGAAGCGGTGACGATGGCCAAATAAAACGCCGGACAGATTCCGGTAATCGATGTCGGGGAGATCGCAAAACCCCCAAAAATCAGATTCCTGAAAACGATCGGGCTCCTTATGAACGGCGCCCACGAGAGCCTTTTTCGCTTTTCGCCGCATATAGTCGGTTCGGCGAAGTTGACGCAGCTTCGCGACGATCCCGATCATAATCCGCCCCAACCGAACCCCTCCCTTGTTGTTCACGAAAAGCCCGGACAGTTTCGCCGCCCTCGGGTAGTTCATTTTCATCCAGCTTTGCGCCGACACCGTCTGTAGCATTTTGAGCAATTCGGTCATCCAAAGCTCCGCGAGGTTGATACTGAGATGGAAGGTTTCTTTGATGTACTTCACCCAATCGAACACATCGATATTCGGGCGGACGTCGTCGAAGTCATCGACGATGGAAGAGGGCACCCGCTCGTCCCGGAGCCGCTCGCGAAAGTGTATCATCATATACCGGGCCATGTAGTCACCGATGGGTGGGATCAAACGTCCGGTCTTTTTTTCCTTTCCAAAACGGTTCGTCAAGTCGAAGTTACTGCCGTGGTAGCCAAAAAGCCCCCAATGCCGATCGTAGAAATAGGGAACGAACGAGATGCCCTCTCCTTCGGCCAGATACTCGTTCACGCGATCGCAGAGGTCCTCGCGTTTGAGGAAGTAATAATCATGGTTGCCGACGACGTAGACGATACGGTTCGTCCGCATAAACTTTTTTAGGCTTAAGATCAACCTCGGATGACGGGAGAAAATCTGATCGACCACCCCGACGTCGATACCCTCACATACCTCTTCGAAGGAGCATAGGCCCATATCGCGGACCATTTTACTTTCTAGAAGTTCGAAGATATCGCCCAAAAGCACGAGCTCCGTCGGTTTCCCTGATGAAGCAACCGATTCCAGCAAGGAAGAAAACTCTTCGTCCAAGCTAAAATTGTCGTTAAACAGACCGTCGCCCACGTGCAAGTCGCTGGCGAATAACCGTTGCATCCGTTTTCCCCCTATTTTCTCGTTTCTCCGCCTTATTATACCACTAACCATAGCGTTCAAACTGGGAGGAGTGGGTCAAGTTACGGGGTGACATAAAATAGAGGTTCATCGCGGGGTAACCAACGGGACCCCGCGATCTGCTTTTATGGGTGCGCATCGCGGGGTCGTAAAAACCACTTACCCCGCGATGAACCGCACGAACATCGCGGCGTAGTCGCTTATGGCTTCTCAGGGCGAGAGCCTGTGCATCCGAACAGTTGTCGATTTTCTCTTTGTGTTCTCCGTGCGAAACTTTTTTTGGTTTTTGAAAAAAATGCCGAACTGAAGTTCGGCGTTCCCAGTGGGGCAATCCCAGTTGTTCCCAACCCATCGCCTATTTTCCCTTTGTGTTCTCAATGTCCTCAGTGCGAATTTTTTTTGTTTTTGAAATACCTGTCGAACGAAAAATTCGGCGTTCCCAGACGTTCTCAGAGCGCCCCCAAGGGGTGTCCCATTGTGTCCCGGGTTCTTCCTAGGCGCCCCAACGCCATTCTTATCCGGTACGCGTTTTTACTCGCAACGCACAACCGTGGCAGCGCCGCCGAACAAGGGTCGCCCGCGCCCTCGATTTTTGATACGTACCTCAGACGCGTACGAGCGAAATACCCCATAGCGAACGACCACCGTAACGAAATATGTTCCTAACCTATCCTTGACAATATGTCCGATCGGTAGTAAAATCTACTAAACATTACACTCCCTTCTCTGTGTCGTTTTCGTTGTGACTTGACAATATGAAATGATGTGCAGAGACATCTATTTTTGCTTTTTTCTTCTTTTCACAATCCGATTTCTATGCTTTTTTCATCGATATGTTTTAGTGGGGGCCTACGGTGAGAAAGAATCTCTTCGAATCTGTCTTTATTTTGACGAGAATCAGTTACGTGATTCGGTCAAGGTGAAATCATAGAAATGGAAGATGAAATCCTGAGGCTGAACTCCTATGGAAAACGATCTAATAGTTAGCTGCCTGAAGCGTTTATGGGCGAAAACGAATCCTTTTTACCCGTTATTCCAACACCTCATTGATGTTGGGGTCGGCGTCGGGTTTCTTTTACGTCATTCTTCGTATCGCTGCCTGGGGGAGAAGCTTGCGCGATCTTTCGGCGCCCCTCTCGATCAATCCGTTCCCTGGTGCCAATACCTCTGCGCTATGCACGATATCGGCAAATGTCATCCGTTGTTCCAAGGAAAAGCGGACACTGATTTTTCGCGCGACCTGAAAGCGATGGGGAAAATCCCTGCCATCGTAACACCGGGCTTTCGCCACGAAGCGTTCTCGGATGACTGGGTTTATCGGCTGCTTAAAGAAACGTTCGATTGGAAGAGGGGGCAGGCTCGGACGATGGGTTCAATACTCCACGGGCATCACGGCAATTATTTCTCCAAAGTGGTACCGGAGCCTGGAAGCTTAAGCGCGTTTTGGGAAGAAGTACGACAGGAATTTGCCCATATGCTTCTAAACGTGTTCGACCCGCCAGAATTGAAAGGGCACACGATCGCGCATCACAGCAATACGGGAGTTATCCTTTCCGGTTTATGCGTTTTATCTGACTGGGTTGTGTCAAATTCCGAGGTATTCGAAATGGGGGTCTTTGATGGATTCGCAGTGGATTACGCCCCTATCAGCGAGAAGAGAGTATCCGATGCCTTCCGAAAAATCGGGTTCACCGAAAGTATCAATTGGCCGCGTCGCCCCCTCTTTCGACAAGTGTGGAGCAACTTGGGAATTCGTGAACTACGCCCCATACAGGAAAATGTCGAATCCCTCGTTCAGGACGACATCGAACCCGGGCTCGTGATCATCGAAGCGCCGATGGGAGAAGGGAAAACAGAAGCGGCCCTCCACTTAGCCGCTCACTGGATAGGTCGGAATGATTTGTCCGGGTTATATATCGGACTCCCGACAGCCGCAACGAGCAATCAAATGTATCAGCGGGTCAAGTCGCTCTTGTCTCAACACCTTTCCAATTCTCGCCTTCCCATCAAACTCATTCACGGAAGAGCGTGGTTGATCGACGAATTGACACCGCACAAAGAGATAGAAACTGATCAGGAAAACGGCTATTCTGTTCACGAGTGGTTTTCGCCGAAAAAGCGGAGTTTGCTCTCTCCTTACGGTGTAGGCACAGTCGATCAAGCGATGTTCAGCGCGCTAAACGTCAAGTTCGGGTTTCTTCGGCAACTCAGCCTTTCCGGGAAGGCGTTTGTCATAGATGAAGTTCACGCTTACGACGCGTATATGTCGCAAATTATCGAGCGGTTGCTTGCCTGGTGCGCTTCCCTTGAAACTCCCGTGATCTTGCTCTCCGCCACGCTTCCCTCGGCAAAGAAGCGAGCGTTCATTCAAGCCTACCGTTCCGGCAAAAACTTTCCCGACCAGCATTGGGAAGTTTCTTCAGAACAACACTACCCATTGCTGTCCGTGTCTTCTCTGACAGGCGAATATATGGAGTACCCCGTTCAGGGCGCCGCGAAAACTCAGACGATAGAAATAGCCCACCATCCCTTCTTAAACGATACGGACTCGATAGCCGATCTCATTTCCCCAAAAATATCCAAAGTTGGCGGGGTATATTGCTGCATCGTCAATACGGTGAGAAACGCGCAGCAACTCTATAAGTCCTTACGGCAGCGAATGCCCGAAACAGAGCTCCTCCTTTATCACGCTCGGTTCTTGGCGGGGCGGCGACAGCAGATAGAAGAAGAAGCGCTGAGAAGATACGACAAACGCAGCCTTCTCCCGGTAGACGATCCGGAGCGCCAAGAACGCCCCAAAACCAGTCTGCTCATAGCGACTCAAGTCGTGGAGCAAAGCCTTGACGTCGATTTTGACGAAATGTTCACAGAAATAGCCCCGATCGACTTGTTATTACAAAGAGCAGGGAGGTTGCACCGACATTCAGGTAGAACGCGCCCAACAGGGAAATCCCCCACGCTCCATATTTTCGGCCCAAAGGAAAACGAATGGGACTGGGGATCGACGGGCAAAGTCTACGAGCCGTTCATCTTGGCGAAAACGCGATGGCTTTTGCAAGGCAAAACGCAATTAAAGCTCCCCGAAGAAATCCGGTGTCTCGTCGAATCGGTCTACAACGACGAAAAAGACATCCCGGATTCTTTCATCGCGCCGTCGAAGATAGACCAATTTTACGATAGAATGAAGGAATCGCAAGCGCAGGAAGAAAATGAAGCTAGACAATACTTGCTCCCGAAACCCAACAAAGAATCGTATATGATCGTGGATAGAGCCAGCCACGCCTACGAAGAAGAGGAGGAAGGTATGGGCGACTTTTTCAGGGCAAGTACGCGGATGGGCAACAATACGTGCACGTTATTGGTCCTACGGGACGAAGACGCAAGCGGTCCCGATTTCAGAAATACGGACAAAAAACGACTGAAAGAACTGATGCTCTCGACGACCAGCGTGCCCCGATGGTGGCTGCGAGATGTAGAACCCGATGCGGGATATGCCAAAATTGAGGAGGCGCGGAACTTCCCCGTGAAAGCGCTCGTATTGAGAACGGACGACGGTGGACGTTGGAAAGGAAAAGGGTTGGCAAACAGCGGGGTGACCATAACGAATGATCGAGAATTGGGAATCACATACGAAAAGACGGAGGTGAAAAGCGATTGACCGTATCTTTTGACGTTTGGAAAGAACCGTGGATACCTGTTTTGAACACAAAAGGGACAATCGAAGAAAAGGGGATTCGAGACTGTCTGTGTTCATCGCACGAACTGGAAGCCATCGTAGACCCTTCCCCCCTGATTCAGTTCGGTCTCTATCGCCTGCTGATCGTAATGCTGATGGATATCTACGATTCGCTTACGGCGAACCGGCCTTACGATTTCATCCTCGATTTGCTAGAAGAAGGGCGGTTCTGCCCGGATAAAATCGATGATTACTACAATAATCGGGTGGGGCCGAGCCGGTTCGATTTGTTCGACGAAACATATCCCTTCCTACAAAGCGCGTTCAACGAAGAGTATGACGCAGAAGACAAACCTGTGTCTTACCTATTGCACCACCAGCCAAGCGGGACGAACGTGATCCATTTCCACCACGTTTTCGAGGGTGACCTGGCGTTGTCTCCCGTCGTCTGCGCTCGGGCGCTGTGTACGTTCCAACCCTTCATTACGACAGGCGGAAGAGGGAACGCGCCGAGTATCAACGGAGTTCCGCCCCTTTATGTGCTAGTAAAGGGGCGATCCCTTTTCGAAACGCTCTGCTTGAACACGGTCTGGGGGCAACCGGATGAGCGATTCTCGGGAGCAGAACCGGTATCTTGGCGTTCACTCAAAGAGGTGGTACCGGGGCAAGAAAGGGACACGGCGACCTACCTGGAAGGCCTCACCTGGAGGCCGCGCAGGGTGCGGCTCATCCCTTCTGACGGTGGGGTCTGCACGTATTCAAATCAACACAGCAGCACATTGGTGCGCAGAATGAACTTTTCCGCTGGATTCACGGCGCGATTGAAAGGTGCTTGGGTCGATCCCAACGCGGCTTCGATTATCACCAATAAGGATCTCCGCATGATGACGCCTAAAGAGGACCGGGAGATTTGGAGAGATGTCGGTCCTCTGCTCCTTCTACACGAAAACGACTACTCGGGAAAAAGGGAAAAGATCCGTTACGAAAAACCTTTGGTTCTACGGCAATACGAGCAACTAAAAAGAGAACTCCCCGATATGCTCAAAACGGAAGTCTACGGCCTTCGAACAGACTCCAAGAACAAGTACTTCGAGTGGGTGTATGAGCCATTACACATTCCTATGGCTTACGACGCGGACGGGAGCAAGCGCGGTTTGGTACAAAAAGTGATGGAAACTACGGATCAGGTGTGTAATTGGCTAGGAATCGCGCTAAAGAAACTCGCTCCCGCTTCTAGCGAGGCGCGTTCTTACATCATTACTGCTCAACGGATGTTTTGGGATATCGCGAGAGAACCCTTTTTCGAACTATTGGACGCTATGAGCGGCTTTTTGGATGACGTGAATATCGAGAAGATGATGATGCGAGAGTGGAAAAAGCGCCTGTCCGCCATCTGCAACAGGGCGCTGCAAGAGGCGTTACAGGAGTTTTCCGAAACCGGAAGGGATTTGATGCGTCAAGCGGAAGCGCGCCAGGTTTTTTGGGGCAATTTCCAACGGCTTTTTAAGGTTTATTCAGAGAACGAACAAAAGGGGGTGACCGTATGAATGGAGTAAACGACCAAATAGAAGGCTTCGTCGAGAGGTTGTGGGGGTTGCGTAAAAGCGAAATCAGCCTGCTGAAAAGAAACGCGGGGTGTTCTCTGCCGGAGTCTCTCAACACGCTACCCATCTTCGTTCGAATTTGCCCACCAGGCTTGTATAAAATACAAGAAGAGCTTTACCATCTGGTGAGCACTCTGTACGGGTTGAATCCGTACCCCGAAGAAGGGGATTTCGGCGCGACGATGGGAAAAGTGTCGAAAAAAACCCAATCCAAAAGTGTCGAAAGGCGATTCGCCATACTCCTCGACAGCAAAATCGGTGTTTCCTCCGTGAGCGGACTCGAAATGGGCGAACTCCGTTTTCGCTTGAGGCAAAACGTAAAATTGGCCGCGAGTAAAGAAGTGGGTGTCAATTGGTACCAGCTTACGAAAGATTTGCTGGGCTGGAACTACGACAGTAAAGACACGCAGATTCGGTGGGCGAAGTCGTTTTACGAAACGATCAACCCATAAGAAACATCAAAGGACGGGCAAGGGGCAATGGACAGCAGCGATTCGACAATCGCGCAATCTGAATAAGGAGGATCGATATGTTAATAGAGATACACATACTGCAGAACTATGCGCCTTCTAATTTAAACCGGGACGACACGGGCAGCCCGAAAGACTGTATTTTTGGGGGAGTACGGAGAGCCAGGATTTCGAGTCAGTGTCTCAAGAGAAGCGTCCGCGTGTCGGAAATAATGAGGGAGGCGTTGGCCAAATCCGGTTTTGGAACGCGCAGCAGACGATTTCCGGAATGCGTAAGACAATACGTGTTAGAGCAACTCACCGGGAAGTGTTCGCCCGAAGAGGCGAGCTTGATAGGCGAGGTCTGTAAGGTCAAATGCACGGGGTTGGCGAATAAAGACGGTAAGGAAAGCGAAGACGGCGAAATGCCCCAATCGATGTTTTTCACTGATCTGGATGTAAAAACGATCGGCGACTATTTCCTCAAAAAATTCGTTTTGGATCCTCAAACGAACGGACTGAAGGGCGCCGCACACGACATTGTCAAAAGCCTTAAAGATACGAAGATGAAAGAAGTTCAGAAATCGGTAGAGTTGAAATCCTGGAGACCAATTACGCCGGATATCGCTCTGTTTGGTAGGATGACCACCTCAGACGCATTCCACGATGTGGAAGCATCTGTACAAGTCGCCCACGCGATTTCGGTGAACAAAATGGATCACGAATTCGATTTTTTCACGGCCGTAGACGACCTTCAAAAAAGAGGGGACAAAGAAAGCGCCGGGGCGGATATGATGGGTGATGTCGAATTCACCTCGGGGTGTTTTTACAAATACTTTTCGATAGATTGTGAAGGTTTCGAACAAAACATGCTTGGGCCATCCCCCACTTCTTCATCACGTGATGAGGTGAAAGAGATCGAAAGAGAGATTATTCCCGCGCTGGTCGAAGCCTTCGCCATCGCGGCGCCTACGGGAAAACAGAATTCCTTTGCGGCGCATCAATTACCGGCTGCCATTTTGGTGGAAGTGAAAGACCAGAAGGTGCCGATAAGTTACGCGAACGCCTTCCTAAAACCGGTCACACCGAGTCGGGATAAAGACCTCAGCGAGGCGGCCATAGACGCGCTAAAAACCTATAAAGAGACCATCGAAAAGAAATACGGTTGTCGGCGCCGGGAAAGCCTTTGGCTCACGACAAAAAACATGAAAATCGATAACACGACCGAATGCGAATCCTTCCATATCTTGATAGAAAAAATGAAAGAATACCTATGAAGAGGTCCGAGGGCTATGAAAGCGACATTATTACTGTTAAGATTGGAGGGGGTACTCCAATCTTGGGGAATAAAAGCGCGATGGGATATTCGGGACACCGCCAGCGCGCCGACGAAGTCGGGGGTGATCGGAATGATCGGGTGCGCCCTAGGGTACCGAAGGGATAGCGTGGAGCTCGCGAACCTATTTGATCGATTGAAGATGGCCGTCCGTATAGAAAACCCGGGCATCATCACGATGGACTATCACACGGTACAAGGAAACCTCTGGACCGCGGCAGGAAATCAAAGGAACCACACGATCGTGTCGAAACGCTATTACCTTCAAGACGCGTCTTTCTTGGTGATTCTCGAGGGGGAAAAGTCCCATATCGAAAGCATCTCAGCGGCGATTCAGAACCCGAAGTGGCCGATCTACCTCGGGAGGAAAAGCTGCGTCCCCACTCGTCCCGTTTTTGAAGGGCTGACCGAAGAATACGCGAATTTGGAAGAAGCCCTGAGAAAGATTCCTTGGAAATGGCGCGGTGCGCAGAGAGAGCCGAAAACAACACCGAAGACTTTACAATGTTTTCTCGAAGATGAAAGGTGCGAAAGAACAAGGCCCGATCACGCGCCGATGTTTCCTTCGAGGTTGTATCGGCTGCGCGGGGAAAAAGCTTTCCGCGTTAATCTTCCGAACGAGGGATAGGTGATCGCTGATGTATCTCTCCCAATGGCGAATACGCGCGGATTCTTCCCGGATCCTACGCGTGATGGGCGATTGTTACGTGCTGCACCAGAAAATTATGGAGATATTTCCGAAGGGATTGTCCGATAGGAAAGCGGATCTTTCTTTACTCTATCGGGTAGAAAGGCGCGCCCCAGAAGAAGGCCATATCATTTTTATACAATCGAAAATAGAACCCGATCGCGACTTCGTCTCCACGGGCTCTTTCGCAAAAGGCGGGGAAGTCAATGAATTCCAAACGAAGAAGTATTCGACGTTCATCAGCAGTTTGTCCACCGACCGGCTTTACGGTTTTTTGATACACGCAAATCCGTGCGTAAAAAAAGGCACAAGCACGAGAGAAGCGCGGCTTTCGGGGGAAAAAAACAACGGGAAACGGATCGCAATAAAGAAATACAATGATCTAGCCTTTTGGCTCGAGCTAAAATCCTTCGATCACGGGTTCTCGTTACAAGAATTATCGATAGGAGAAAAGGTCGTTAAAACCGGATACAAGCGAAAGGATGGGGAGAAGCATCGGATAACATGCGAGGGATGCGCGTTCTCCGGTATTCTACAAATTACGGACAAAGCGCTATTCCTTCGAGCAGTCGAAAACGGGATCGGACCGGGCAAAGCCTTCGGGTACGGCTTACTAAGCCTTGCGCCCGTTGGGTGACGGTGATGAAAGACCTTCGCGAGCTACCCAAGGTACGGGACAGTTACACCTATCTCTATTTCGAGCGCTGTAAAATCGAACAGGACGGGAAATCTGTTTCCGCGTTCGATGAAAGTGGGAAAGTGCAGATTCCGTGCGCCGCTTTAATGGTGTTGATGCTTGGGCCTGGAACAAGTATTACGCACGCGGCCGTGAAAACATTGGTAGAAAACGGAGTTTTGATCATTTGGGCAGGGGAATATGGCGTGCGGTACTATGCGCAAGGGAACGGCGAAACCCGGAACGCATCGAACCTCATCAAACAGGCTCGCCTCGTCAGCGTGCCCTCGCTACGATTGAAAGTGATTCGCGCTCTTTATGAAATGCGGTTTGAAGACAAGCTCCCCGCCGATTTAACACTCGAGCAAATCAGGGGATTGGAAGGGATCAGGGTGAGAGAGGCATATCGGAAAGCCTCGAAAGAAAACGGAGTGGAGTGGCGGGGCAGACAGTATCAAAGGGATAGTTGGAACGCATCGGATCCGATTAACCGTGCGCTCTCAACGGCTAATTCCTGCCTTTATGGAATTTGCCATTCCGCGATTGTCAGCTATGGGCTATCCCCGGGGTTAGGGTTCATCCATTTTGGCCAGCAATTATCTTTCGTATACGATATCGGCGACCTGTATAAAACCCACATATCCATACCGGCCGCATTCGCAGCTTGCGCCAGGCCGGAAATGAACCTCGAAAGAGAAGTCAGAATGAGGTGTAGGGACTATTTCAAGGAGCATCAAACGTTAAAGAGAATCATTCAAGATTTGGAGCGGATCATCGGACTATGCGATGAAACGGAAGCAGACCATACGATCATCGACTCGTCCTTAGAAGAAGGAATCAGCGGCAGCCCCTCGCAGTTATGGCGCGAAAACGGGAACCACGAAATCGGAGGGCAGAACTGGGCCTTCATAATTGAGGGAGAGGGGGAGAAGAATGGTCGTAATGATACTTGAACGGGTGCCCGAAAGCGTTAGAGGAGAACTGTCTCTTTGGATGATAGAGCCAAAAGCCGGGGTTTTTGTGGGTAACCTATCGGCGTTAGTCCGCGACAAATTGTGGGATAAGGTACGCGAAAAATCGAAAAGGGGAAGTTGTACAATGATTCATACCCACAACAACGAACAAGGGTACCTGATCAGCCAACACGGAGAAAGTAGCAGGACGATAGAAGACATAGAAGGCATTCAGCTAATAAAGTTCTCATAAACAGCGGATAGTGGAAGTGTCTTCCCCACGTGCGTGGGGGTGAACCAGCTCGGCAAAATCCCTGATGAATACTGGCTAAGTCTTCCCCACGTGCGTGGGGGTGAACCAATTATCCCCGCCCGCGGGGGTGGTGCGAGCGGGTCTTCCCCACGTGCGTGGGGGTGAACCAGCGTGAAACTCACTATTACGGAGATACAGGAGGTCTTCCCCACGTGCGTGGGGGTGAACCATATTCGAAGGGTTAGTGGCTGCCGCGAACGCTGTCTTCCCCACGTGCGTGGGGGTGAACCATTTCCGAAAAAAACTATCGTGGTATACCACAAGTCTTCCCCACGTGCGTGGGGGTGAACCAATATACGCTATAATATAGCACCAAAAGCAAAAAGTCTTCCCCACGTGCGTGGGGGTGAACCAGAGAACGCCGAGAGCAGCAACGGCTTGCCGAGTGTCTTCCCCACGTGCGTGGGGGTGAACCGCAAAGACGCTCTCTGCGTTGCTCCCGGAGATAGTCTTCCCCACGTGCGTGGGGGTGAACCACTTTCTAGTTTTCCATTGATTGTTGAGGATAAGTCTTCCCCACGTGCGTGGGGGTGAACCATATCAAGACAAAACGCTTCGTGAGGCATTAACGTCTTCCCCACGTGCGTGGGGGTGAACCAACGGCGGCCGATGGAATGTTGTGGCGGCAGACGTCTTCCCCACGTGCGTGGGGGTGAACCAAAAGTGAACATACTCCGAATGACCTATTTTTCGTCTTCCCCACGTGCGTGGGGGTGAACCATACTATTTTCCCGTTAGTAGTTAATACGCCGCGTCTTCCCCACGTGCGTGGGGGTGAACCGCCAAGTACCGACGCGATTTCCTCTTCCGTACAGTCTTCCGCACGTGCGTGGGGGTGAACCGAAACGATCGGGAAAAAGAAAGGGGGATATACGGTCTTCCCCACGTGCGTGGGGGTGAACCGTTTTCTAATAGTATATGGCAGTCAGTAACTTCGTCTTCCCCACGTGCGTGGGGGTGAACCA
>MWEM01000013.1 GCA_002071085.1 Thermotogota bacterium ADurb.Bin062
TGGAAGTTACAGTAGCATCGCGCAGACGAACGCGATAGGGTCGAGCAGCAGCGCCCCCCGGGTGTTTCGGGGCGGCAGCTGGTACAGCAACGCGCAGAGTTGTCGCGCTGCCTATCGGTACAGTAAGTCGCCGACGTTCAGCTTCAACTACCTCGGCTTTCGCCTTTCCAGGACGGTTTCTTAACTTTTGTATTTTTACCTTTTTACCTTTTGCTGGTTTTGACCTTGTGTTTTGTTTTTACCCAAAAAGGGCGGAGGGGTGAGAACCTCGGACTTTGTGGGTTATCGCGGGGTAAGTGGTTTTTACGACCCTCGATCCCCATCCTTTGCCATTTTTGCCTCTGAGTTCTCTGTGCCCTCTGTGCGAACCCTGTTTTTTGATATTCCGAACGAATGAAAGGGGTATCGCGCCGCCGCGAAGAGAAGGGGCGCTTACGCCGCGATGCCTACAAGGTTATCGCGGGGTAAGTGGTTTTTACGACCCCGCGATCCCCACGCTTTGCCATTTTTTCCTCTGTACCCTCTGTGCGAACCCTTTTTTGATCTTTGGAACGAACGAAAAACGGGGTATCGCGCCGTCGCGAAAAGAAGAAGCGCTTACGCCGCGATGCCTGCTCTCTCCGTGTTCTCTGCGTCCTCTGTGCGAACCCTGTTTTTTTGATCTTTGGAACGAACAAAACCGG
This sequence comes from Thermotogota bacterium ADurb.Bin062, assembly GCA_002071085.1. Taxonomy (GTDB): domain Bacteria; phylum Thermotogota; class Thermotogae; order MWEM01; family MWEM01; genus MWEM01. The sequence goes on from MWEM01000013.1 coordinate 684, forward strand.
GGTATCGCGCCGTCGCGAGAAGAAGGAGCGCTTACGCCGCGATGCCCTCGCACAAAAGCGTACCGCGCCGTCGCGAAAAGAAGGGGCGCTTACGCCGCGACGACTTCATTGACTAAAAATCGCGCGATCGATTTTGGCTTTGTTTCTTGATGGTCCTTCATAACTTACCTCATACTCACGATTGACCTTTCGCTTTCTATCGTGTAGAATAGTACATCGACAGTCGGGCCCCTAGTGAACGAGCGCCGCCTTGAGGAGCCCCGGATACTTTCTTTTGTCGGTCTTATAGAAATCGATGTCAAGGCGTGAGCTCAGGACTTCATGAAATGCGATGACTTTACTTTCAAGATAGGAACGTGTACACTCAAGCAGTCCTTGAAAAAGGAGGGTTCCAGGTGCGAGTTCACTTAGGATTGGACAGAATCGAACAATTCTCTTCGCTCTTCAAAAACCGCGCTATTGGGCTCGTCACGAACTATTCGGGCGTCAACGGGCGCTTGGAGGAAAACGTAGGGCTCTTTCTGAAGTGCGGGTTTTCCGTTCGGAAGCTCTTTGCCCCCGAGCATGGGATTTACGGTATCGCCGATGGGGAGGGGTTTTCGGATTTCATTCACCCTTATTATCAGTTACCCGTCGTCAGCCTCTATGGAGAGAAAACTAAACCGACACCGGAAGACCTCGAAGGGTTGGATCTCCTCGTTTATGACATACAAGACGTCGGACTGAGGTACTATACTTTCATCTATACTTTGGCGTACTGTTTGGAATCGGCCGCGGAACGGGGTATTCCCGTTGTCGTGCTCGATCGCCCGAATCCCTTGGGAGGGCTGCTGATCTCCGGAAATCGCATACCCGAGGCGCATTCCTCTTTCGTCGGCGGTCTTCGGCTCCCGATTCGGTATGGCTTGACCCCGGGAGAATTGGCTCGGTACTGTCTGAGGGAAAAAGACCTCCAAGTAGACCTGTCGGTCGTCCCGATGACGAACTACACTAGGTGCACCTATTTCCCGGATACCGGCTTACTGTGGAACGTGCCCTCCATCGCGCTGCCCACCTTCGAATCGGTGGTGTGTTACAACGGCGGTTGCTTTGTGGAAGGGTTCAATCTCTCGGAAGGCCGCGGTAGCCCCAAGCCCTTCCAGATGTACGGCGCGCCTTGGATCGAAATGAACCGGTTATACCGGTATATGAAAGAGTCAGACACGGAGGGATTCGCGTTCCGGACCCGGGCCTTCATCCCGATCACCTCCAAATACCGAAACGAGGTTTGCTTCGGTTTGGAGTTTTTCCCAGAACGGAAAGACGCGGACTTCATCCCGGTTCTATTGCGTTTCCTAAAGGGGGTGGCCGAGACCTGCCCGGAACAGTTGCAGCTCGTACGATACGCGGACGTTGAGCGTCTAGAATCCTTGACCGGAGATCCGCGTGTGCGAGACTATCTGTGGGGGGAAACCCCGCTCGATATGCTCTTAAACACCTGGGAGATCGAATCCTCGGCTTTTGAAGAAGAGACATCCGATATTCGGATGTATCCATAAAACCACTTTAACGGAGGGATTTCTGTGAAACAGCTGGTTTTCGTAGTCTTATGCTTCGCCTTGTTTTTTTCGCTCGTTTCAGCCAAAACCGTAGAAATTTGGAGCTGGCGCACGCAAGATGCCGAGGTTTGGCAAGTGGTTCAGAAGAACCTGAGGGCCAAAGGAGAGGACATAACCATCGATTTTCGCGCGTTCATTCCGACGGAATACGACGCGAAACTGTTCTTGGCCTTGCAGGGCGGTACTGGACCTGACATCGCCTATATCCGAAGACTTCCGGGCGGAAGGACGCAAGCGCTCGTCGAGGGGAAATTGATCAAACCCTTGGATCAAGCCATCGACTTCTCCAATTTTTCTGAGAGCGTTCAAAAGAACGTGACGATGGACGCGCGACTTTGGGGCGTACCGTTCGCCGTACAGGTTTGCGGGATTTTCTACAACGAAGACATCTTCAAAGAGAACAAGTTGAGCGAACCCAGAACGTGGGATGAAATGCTCGAAATCTGCAAAGTCCTCAAAGCTAAAGGGATCGATCCCTTCTTCTGTACCGCGAAAGAAGATTGGACTTTGACCATGCAGCACGCAATGTGCGGGGTCAGTATCCTCGGGCCTGCTTGGATCAAACGGCTCACCGAAGGAAAAGTGGACTTTCTAGACCAAGATTGGATTTACCTCCAGACGTTGCTGAACGATTTAAAGGTTTACTACCAAGACGGTTATATGGGGAACGACACCAACGATATGAACGCCGCCTTCGCCTTCGGTCAAGCCGCGATGGTTTTCTACGGCGCTTGGGGTTACCAGACTTGGAAAGAGCTGAATCCGGATATCAACGTCGGGTATTTTATGGTGCCACCGGATTGGGAAGGCGATAATGCCTACGCGTACATTTATATGGACGGCGCCTTCAGTCTGACCTCTATCGCGAAAAACCCGACCGACGCGATGAAAGTCCTGAAATACACCGCAACGCCTGAGTTCGGAACGATCTTCACCGGAATTACCGCGAACATTCCCGCCGTAAACGGGGCCATAATGCCTGATATTCCGCTGTTGAAAGAGGTTATGGACGCCGGAGCCAACTGGGCCTCGCCCTACGTCTATTGGGTCGGCTCACCTTTCGTGGTACAACAACCATCCCTTTACGACGGCGTCTTATCTCCCGGTATGCAGGCGATGTATATGGGACAGATCACGCCGACCGAGCTCGCGCAACGGGCGCAAGACGCTTTATCACAGTGGTATAAGCCTCTGATGAGGAAGTTGGGAAAGATTAAATAACCTTCGTTTCGCTACGGTGTGCAGGGAGTTCTCTCCCTGCACTCGTTTTCTAAAAAGGGGGCGTTTCCTTGTCTTGCAAAATCAGATACATCCTGTTGTTCACGATACCGGCGCTGTCTCTGTATACCCTCTTTGTCATTTACCCCTTTGGGTACAGCTTGTTTTTAAGCTTTTTTAAATGGTCCGGCGCGGGCCCCAAACTGTTTGTCGGGTTGGACAACTTCAAAAGCATCCTCTTTGGCCGGATGTCACAGGAGTTCATCAACGCGCTGCTCCACAACTTCTATTTCTTCGCGCTCAACGCGCTATGTGAACTCGGGGTCGCTTTTCTCATCGCGATCGTCCTGGCGTCCCGCATTTGGGGGCAACGATTCTTCCGAACGATCGTCTATCTCCCAAACGTGATATCGATGGTCCTCGTCGGGTTCATCTGGGTGATGATGCTCAATCCGCAATGGGGATTGATCAATCAAGTGTTGAAAGCCGTCGGATTGAAACACCTCGCCCAACCCTGGCTAGGTCAGCCGAAAACCGCGCTCACCACGGTCATTCTCGTCAACGTGTGGAGAAATATCGGTTTTTATATCCTGGTCTTCCTTGCTGCGATCATCGGGATCCCGAACGACATCTTCGACGCCGCCTATATCGATGGCGCGAAAAATTGGCGCGTGATCTGGAAGATCATCTTCCCGATGACCTTTTCGACCTTCCAGACCCTTCTGATTCTGATCTTCATCTGGTCTTTCAACATCTTCGACGTGGTTTACTCCCTCGCGGGGGTCCAAGCGGGCCCGGTTCGTTCGACCGATGTGTTGGGGACCGTGTTCTATCGCACCGCCTTCGGCGGTTTGGGTAGTTCCGGCCAAGATTACGGCTTAGGCGCCGCGATAGTCGTGTTGATCTTTTTGATGGTGATCCCGTTGTCTATGATCTATGCGCTCATGATGGATCGAAGAAAGAGGGTAGAATGATGCTGCGGATCAATCTCTTTTCGAAAATCCTCTTTTTAATTCTACTGTCCCTGTACTTCGTGGTCGTGGCCACCCCGTTTTTACTGATGTTTTTTAATGGGTTTAAAACCACGCGGGAGCTGTTTTTGAAGCCATTTGAGATGCCTGACAGCTTCGCGCCGGAGAATCATATCCGGGCGTGGGAAAGAGCCGGTCTGGGCACAGCTTTTTTGAACAGCATCGTCGTGTCTGGCGCGGGGATTTTCGGTGTGCTCTTCACCTCGTCGATGTTGGCCTACGTTCTCTCGCGGTATCGCTTCCGGTTTCGCCGGTTCATCTATGTCTACATCATCTTGGGGTTGGCCCTCCCCGCGAGACTCGCGATTATCCCGATCTTTCTGCTCTTGAACAGCCTGAAGCTGACGGACACGAGACTGGGTTTGGTCCTGGTGTACATCGCCACCGGCGCCTCTTTCGCTACCTTCTTGCTGAAAAACTTTATGGATGGCATTCCGCTAGAGATCGAAGAGTCCGCCCGAATGGACGGCGCGAGCCCGTGGACCGTCTACAGAAGGATCGCGCTGCCGTTGATAAAGCCCGCCCTCGTCGTCGTGGGCCTCGTCAACTTCGTCAATATCTGGAATGATTTTTTCTTCCCGTTTATCATCATCACTTCGAAGGCAAAAGAGACGGTCCCACTCGCCGTGTCGTTGTTCTACGGGGAGTATTCGAACCAGTGGCCGATGATCGCCGCAGCGCTAACCATCTCTGTCGTGCCGATTATGGTCGTCTTTTTCCTTTTCTCGAAGCAATTCATATCGGGAATCACGCAAGGCGCCATCAAATAGCCCCGCCACTACGATTCCGGTCAATGCGAGGGCGTTCGGCGCTTTCTTCGCGTCCAAGCGATCAGCCAAGACGCTGACGCAAAGCCAAAGGTGTACAGCGCAGCTTTCAGGACGCTGCTACCAAGATGACCTGCATTATTGCTGCTGTAAAAATATCGGGCGCTACGGATTGCGAAAGTCATCGGAAGCCATTCGGATAGATCGAGCGCGAAGTGTCGCAAGACGAGCTGGAAGATCGCGATCTTCGCGAAGGCCAGGGTTCCGAAACTGAAGATCACGTTGAAAACGAAGAAAGAAAACGCCCAGACGAGGATGTTTGAAAGCTTCTTCGAGAGTTGGTTGATGAACACGGCGAAGGAAAAAAAGAGGAGCTGCAGCCCGGCTATGGCGATTAGAAACGGACCCATAGGTGACGGTAACGGGGTATGAAAGCAGAGCGATCCGGAAAAAAAGAGAAGCAAAATCCCGCTTAGACTGATGAAAAGATGCAGCGCCACGTAATACAGCCATAAACGCGCGCCGCTCGTCCGTCCCGTCCGTTCGTTATCGGCCCTCCAAAGCGCGAGGTCTATCGGAAAAAGCAGCAGCCCGTAAACGGACAGGGACAGAATGATGATTTCAGGAGAATAATAATCCAAAAACCGCTTTCCTCCGAAGAGGACGCTCGGAGGGGTTTGTATGAGCAACCCAACGCAGATGAGGAACGCCGAGGGATAGAAAAGCGAAAAAAGAGCGTAGGATGGAGAACGAAGACACCTGCCAAAAAACCGCGTCAAAAACTCCGAATGAACCCCGTGAATACCCTTTCCCCCCTAAAGAGCCGAATAAAAACACCCAGAATGTCGATTTTTTGCTATAATCCATAAGACGGAAGAAAGGAGCGGATAGTTGACGCGCGAGCTCATCGGTCTGGATTTTGGTACAACCAATACGCATCTTTCCCTGACGCCCGTCGGGGAGAAAAACCCCGTGGGTCGGGATATACGGGTTTTTCCACAAAACGCGGTGCAGACTGTGTTACTGTACGCGCCCAAAGAGTCACGGGTCATCGCTTTCGGGCAAACCGCGCAGGAAGAGTGGGTCTCTATGTCGCGCTCGGAGCGTCGAGGACTGAAGTTAGCCGCGAATTTCAAACCGATTACGGGCGCCGATCCGGTGGCGACGAAAGAGAGCGACCTGTTCTTGACCGCGCTGTTTCAGCATCTGCAAGATGAGCGCTTCTTGTCCCATTTATCGTCGGACAACCACACGCAAGTGGTGATCGGGTTACCGGCGGAAGCCGATCCTTCATATCGCGGGGCCCTGTCCACGATCTTCACGACGATGGGCTATCCACACACCCCATTTTTTTATGAACCCTGGGGCGCCCTCTTCTATCACTATTCCACGAAGCAAATCGATAAAGACCACCTCTTTCGTGGGGTTCTGGTCGTCGATTTTGGTGGAGGCACGCTCGATTGCAGTTATTTGAAGGACTTCCGCGTTCGTCAGGTCTGGGGCTCGAACGTACTCGGGGGCCAGCTGCTCGATGACTGCCTCTATCAGTTATTCTTGAAGCAGAATCCCGGGGTCGATAAGGCGTTCCGCGACGAGGCCGTCGAGCAGTATATCCGATACATCCTGTTCCGAGAAATCAAGGAGAAGTATTCGAATCGGCTCACGCAAAATCTAACCCTTCCCTTTCGCGAGACGATATGGGTCGGAAAGGACCATTACGGGGACTTCGAAATCTCCGATTACTCGGTTTTTTTAAGTCTATTGCGTGAATATACCGTGTCGGAAGACCTGGCGACGTCCCTCTCTACGATCCCACACGCCGGTGAAACCCTCACGCGCGAGCCTTTTGACCTATCGGCAGCTTTAAAGGAAACGGTACTCAAGGCGTTCCGAGCTCAGAAGGTCCCAAAGGACGCGGTTTCACTCATCCTCCTGACCGGAGGTAGCAGTCGTTGGAAGTTTTTTCAGGAGATGATCGCCGAAGAGTTTCCACATACCAGGATTTTGTCTTCCGAGGACCCCGAAGCCTCGATCAGCCGAGGGTTGGGGTCGGGGTACTCGCTGGTCCTCTTCGAAAAGCAAGTGAAGGCTGAGATCCACGCGTCAATGGATGAGATCACCGATCGGTTGACCTCTACCTATGAAGAGATCCTCCACCTATCGATGGACCGCTCTCTTCAGGTCACGAGCGACCTCTTGCGCGCCCACGCCGAGCCGAAAATCACCCGGTTTTTGGAGCAAGGGGGGACTTTTACAGACTTGGAAAAGGACCTGAGCGCGGGGCTATTGGAACTTGGAGAATCTCTAACCCTCGCGCAGGAAGAGATTCGGGCCCGTGCCTTCAAGCAGATAGAAACGGCCACGCAAAAGGAGTTCTATCGTTGGTTTGACACCCGAGGCCCCTTCTTTTCCCGTCAAAACGACCTCTTGTTACCCGATCCCCTGATGGCGCAAATGATCGAAAAGAGCTTGGCGAATCGCGCCTTCTCTACCCTCACAACGGTCGTCTCCGTCTCTTTTGGAACGATTCTCGGCGGGGTGATAGGCCTTTCCGGCGTGGCGGGGGCGGCCTTGTCCGGGCCGGTGGGTTGGATTGGCGCCTTCACCGTCGGAGTTTTTTTGACGCTCGCGTCTTTCTTGGGCTTCAAAGGCAAGATCACCGAAAGGATGAAAGGCGTACGCTATCCCCCGTGGATGCTGAAGGTCCTCTTCCCTTCGAAGAAGAAGGCTTTGGAACGAGTGTTCTCGGCCCAAACCAAAGAGCTGGATCGACGCGCGCGAGAGGAATGGTTGCAATTCGCGTTGGAAAAGCCGAAACTCAAGCAACAAATCCGCGAATACACCGAACGACACATCGACCGGATCAGCTTCGCGGACATTATATCCTTGCAAGAAACGGAGGAAAAGTATGATCTATGACAGTCCGATCGAGGTCAGGCACACCCTACATCAGAACCCCGAGAAAACCCTGCAAGAGCATGAAACCACCGAGTACCTGTTTCGAGAACTCTCAAAAGTGGAGGGCATCACGCTGCACCGTCCGTTTTTGTTGGGCTTGGTGGCCGAATACAGAGTCAACGACGGAGATTATCTCCTGTTTCGAGCCGATATTGACGCCTTGAATATCAAAGAAGAGACGGGGTGGGAATTCGCATCTAAAAACGATTGTATGCATGCGTGCGGGCACGATGTCCATACGGCCATCCTCTACGGGCTGGCTCTGACGGTGGTGGAGAAAAGGCCGAATCAGAACGTGCTCTTCTTCTTCCAACCCGCGGAAGAGGGCGGGGGAGGCGCTCAGAAAACGGTGGACACGGGCTTCTTCGACCGCTACGCGATCCGTTGCAGCTTCGCCTTGCACGTCAACGACGATTACCCGTTCGGTTCGGTGGCGACCAACGACCACGTCCTCTTCGCCTCCTCCTCCGAGATCGATGTGCTCTTCCAAGGTGTGGGCGCGCACGTCGCTTACCCCACGGAAGGGAAGAACACCCTCCTCGCGTTGCGTTACTTTTTAGACGCGATCGATCGTATGCCGCGAGAAGTGGAAAAGCCATTCCTCTTTTCCGCTGGGAAGGTGGCCGCGGGCGAAGTCCGAAATATCCAGCCTGCCAAAGCCTTCATCCAGGCCACGATGAGGACAGTATCGACGGAAGAGAACGATAAGATGTTCGATCAGATCGAAAAAATGGCCGAGCACATCGAGAAGTTGACGGGCGTGGAAATCCGTGTGAAGCGACTATCGGTCTATCCGGAAGTTAAAATCGATAAAGGGCTCTACGACCGCCTCATCCCCAAACTGCGAGAACGGTATCAGGTACTGAAAGCACCGATGAAGATGGTGGGCGAAGACTTCGGGGTCTTCTGCCACCTATACCCGTCCATTCTGTTCTGGTTGGGCACCCGGCGAGAGGCGTTCTATCCTTTGCACCATCCGAAGTACTTGCCCTCGGACGATATCATCCCCGTCGGAATCGAATTTCTCTACGATCTGTTCACGTTTTTGTCGGACGAACCGGCTCTTTGATCGAGAGCGCCGTAAAAAGGAAGACCGCCGCCAACGCCCAAAAGGGGATCGATAACCCGTTCGGGACGGCTAAGGTTCCGCCGTGCTTTCCCAAAAAAGAAAGAATCGCGGTGTTCAGCCTGATAAAAGGCGAGAGTCCGTGTAGAAAGATCGCGGAAAGCCCCGGTAAATGGAGAAGGAAGCATAGGAAAGAGGTTAAAAGGCCGATTAACAAGACCATCGCCACGGAGGAAACGAAGAGCATGTTGAACGGGATCGACAAGAACGGCATCCTCCCGAATTGCGCGATCGTAATCGGCGTCGTGAACACCATCGCTCCGGTCAATGGGAGCAGGTATCGGCCCACTCTCCCGTTCGTCCTGAGGGAAACCCGATGGCCACAATAGATGCCGACCGTGGCGAGGACGGAGAGGGCAAAACCGACGTCCCGCGCGTAGGTAGGCTGAAAAAGCAGGAGCAAGATCGCGGCCGCCCCGAGGAGGTTGAGCCCGGATGCGGGATAACTGAACATCCTGAAAAGGCCGTAGAACAGGATGATCAGGAAGGCGCGCGAAGACGACGCCGGACAGCCGGTCACGATCCAGAAGAAGCCTAGAAAACAGAGGACCAATAAGGTGCGAAGGGGATCGGTGACACGGAAGAAGCCGAGGAGAATCAATCCGATCTGGGAGAGCATCGCGAAATGAAGGCCGGAAACGACGAACAAATGGCCTAACCCCGAATCGTTCATCCAAATGCGCAAATCTCCTTCGAAGCGTTTGCCCAGAAAGATCCCGGCGGCCAGCTGCGCCTCTTCGGCTGGGAGGACGCTCTGCACGTGTTCGGCGTAGGCGTTTGCGATCCCGTGGCCGAAAGAGAGGACTTGCTGGACTGGCCCAGTTCGATAAGGGTAATGGAAGGCGCCGGATGGGTACAAGATCGAGACGTAGACGATCGGGTCCACCATCGTGATACGCCCCTTGAAACCGACCCAGTCACCCGGATCGTACTCGCCTTTCGCGTCCCGATAGATGTAAACGGACTCTTTCACGGCTTTCCAGACCCGGTCTTCCAGCACGCGGACCTCTGTCAGGCGGAGGCTTTTCTCGGTGACGCTTTGGACCCTGCCGACCGCGGAGACCTGCTGATCGAGCGCGAAGGAATGATCGGCGCCGAAAAACCCGGGGATCACCCCTCTGGCGAAAAACGCGCCGACAAAAAGCGTGAACAGCAGATATCGACCAACCTGTGTGGTGGTCCCTTCCGTAGAAGAAGCCCGGAGCGAAGCGGTTTTCGCGCGTTTTCGGAGGAGCAGCCCTATCAGTAACAGCAAGATAAGGGCGGAGAGCCCGACGATATGAGAGAGTGTCCCTTCCAGGAGTAGGCCACACCACAACGCGGCCGCGTACCAAAACAGGGGGAAATCAATCCATCGATCGACGTTCCATTTCGAGAAGTTTGCGTTTATTCTCGATCCCTCCACCGTACCCGCCCAACTGACCGGTCTTCGTGACCACGCGATGGCAGGGCACAACCAAAGGCCAAGGGTTTTTGCTCATCGCCAGGCCGACCGCTCGAGGAGAATTAGGTCGCATGACCCTCGTTGCTAGTGCGGAGTACGAGAGGGTGTCACCATAGGGCACATCCTGGAGCAGTCGTTCGTAGACTTCCAAAAAGAAGGGCGAAAAGCCCTCCGGATATAGGAGGACCATTTCCCACGTTTGTCTTTCCCTCGCGAGGTATTCCCAAAATTGAAGGGCGCCCTGGCTTCTTATTCTCGTAGGTTTAGTGTAACGATTCAGAAATCGGGCTTGAACCAATCCGCCCATCGGAAGGCCTGGAGCATGTTCGAGCCATTCGATCCAGACGGTACGGTCGAAGAACGGCAATAGATCGATGACCGCGTCTCCTGTCTCAAACCCGTCGGGTAAAGGACGAAAGCTGATCATTGGGGGATCGCCAACTGTCGAATGAACCGGTCGGTGATCTCTTTGTGGATCAACTCACGGTACAGGACGCGGTCCATTCGTTCGGAGTATTTTTTAGCGTCTTGGTCCGTGGGAAAGAGACCGATCCGCAGGGAGTACAACAGATTCGTTCCGGAACTCGAGTAGCCGTAGACGAAAGCCGGAATCCCTTCGTTGCGTAGGATGCCCACTTGAGTTTTCAATTTTTCCAGACTGGAGTCAGCGGAGATTTGGATGTTGTATAGGGTATAGAGCCTTCGTAGTTCCAATCCCTGAAGGTCTTCCGGTATTTCCGGTATCGACGGTAGGACCGTCGCCGTTCCTGTTCGAGTGGGGGAAGCCGATAGCGTGATCAATTGACTCATAAACTCCCGGCGAATCTTCTGCAGGTTGTCTAACTGGATGACCCAAGCCGGCTCGTAACGCCCGATCAACACCAAGCTGTATTCGTTGTCGGAGTAGGCGGACAGCAGGTAGGGGAGTTGGCTATCACGGATGAGGCGTAGGGCGGCTTGATCGTTGCAGATATAGAAGGTTAAAGGCTTGCCTTCGTAGATCGTGGTTTGCGCGTTTTTGAAAAAGCGTTCGAACTCAAAAGACTCTTTCTTCGCCATATCCGGATTTTCTATTCCCGGGGCGATGGGGGCGGTGAGGTCTGTGGGCAAGGGCCGGTAGCTCGCGCTATGGGTTCCACTCAGCGTTGTTTCATATTCCTGGGCGACGGTCTCCAGGTTTTGAACGCGGGAGCTGAGGTTTTGTATGATTAAATTTTTGTCCTGTCTTTCGGTGAGTAAGCGATTAATCCAGAAGCCCATTAAAACGACGGCCAACGCGAGGGCGATCACGACGATCGCCAGCAACTGCCCCTGCAGCGCGCTCAATCCGATCCGGTTCGGAGCCTTCGGTTTTTTTGGTTGTGGTGGAGCAGGAATCGTCGGGCCCATATACCCCTTTCTGAACTCGGCCCGTTGGTTGACTCGGCTTCCGCCCTGTTTCCGGTGTATCGGTTGCAGATTATCCATTTTCCCTCAACCCCCTTATCAGAAAAGAAATCGGCCTTGCTCCGACAAGAATGAAAAGAAAGACTTTCAAAAAGGCGCACCCTCGCGTATCGGGCGTCCTTATCCCTCGTTTCTATCTCCCAAAATAGTATTCTTTGAGTATGTGTTCGATGATTGTGGCCGAGACAGTCGTTTCCTGAGAGAGGCCAAGCCCTTTTATCACCTGCATCTTGATCGATTTCTTCTCATCGATCAAAGAGAACAGCGTTTGCAAATCGACCTGTCGCTGCGGAGGGAGCCTGTCCTCCAATCCGATCTGGCTCAGAGTCTTTCGGATCATCTCGAGCGTGCTTTCTTCTATGATCCCGAGCTTGAACGAGATATAAGCCTCCAACATCAACCCTTTGATGAACGCGTCGACAAAATCCATCTGAAAACCGGTAGCCGTCTGTAGCAAGATTCCCATAGACTCTCCCGGGATCAGACGGTGCTCCAAGGAACACTTGGCTCTCAGAAAGTGGTGCTCCCTTAACAGTTCGTAAAAGACCGTCCAATTCGTTTGGTTGTGGATCAGTAGGCTCAACGACCGTTCGACCAGATAAAAAAAACGCTCTTCGAACCCCAAAGCGGTGGCAAAACAGACGACATGCGCTTTTCGCAAATCCTCCACGGCGAACGCTTTCAGGAAAAACGGGATGATCCACAGCTCATGCGGGATACCGAAGACGCTCAACTGGTTTATCTTACGGTCGAAATGGATGTAGAAGCTCCGTTGATAAAACCCGTACAACTGCGAAAAAGGGGTCGTCGGAATCGCCCGCATCTTTAGGTCCTGAAAAGAGGTCGCCAGGGCATACCCAACCAAGTCGATCAACGCGCCGCCGCCTATGACATTGATCATCTGCGCTCGAGGGCTTAGAGTCTGCAGAACCGTGTAGAGTTCGAACACACGGTCGATCGATTTGCAGTGCTCGCCCGCGCTCACCGGATAGGCTTTCCGATAGAGAGTCTGCAAGTCCGCGATCGCAGATTTCACTTTCGTGTCAATGACCGTATAGGTGTGTTCTTCGCTTAAGATCCGATCTTGAAATCCGCTTTCCCGTTCTCCTAAAAATAGAAAGCAGCGGGTTTGAAGCTCTTTCACAACCGAATAGGTGAATATTTCTTTCATCGTTTCAAAACCACGCGGCCTATGGCCTTTCCGGGAAAACGGACATTGATGCTAGTCTACCAATCGGACTTTAAAGCCACCGCGTTGAGTAATCTGACGGCGTTCTTCACATCCTCCAAATGAACCATTTCGTGCGGTGAATGAACGTATCGGCAAGGAATGGACAAGGTACCGGATTTGATGCCGGCGCCCGTCAATTGATAGCCGTGCGCGTTGGTGCCCCCATAGATCAAGACTTCGTACTGAAACGGGATTTGATTTGCTTTCGCGCATTTGGTCAACAGGCGCACGACGCTTTCGTCAGAAATGGAGGCTTTATCCTTTATTTTTATCGCAGGCCCTTTGCCCAGTTGCAGGTCCATGCGCTTATTCCCTTTCGGCGTATCCGTATGGCCGGTCACGTCCACGGCGATGGCGATATCCGCGTGTATATCGTAGGCGGCGACTTTCGCGCCCAGTATCCCCACCTCTTCCTGGACGGAGAAAATTCCGTAAATATTGTGATACGGGTTCTGCGTCTCTTTGATCGCCTGAACCACTATCGCGCAAGCGATCCGGTCATCCATACTTTTAGAGACCAACATCGGATCCATATCGACAAATGGCGAGAGGTACGAGCCAAATTGACCGATGTGCACTTTCTTTTGAGCGTCCTCGCGGCTCGTCGCACCGATATCCACGAACAGGTAATCGTAACTCGGTTGGGTCAGGCTCTTTTTCGCGTCCTCGTCGGTTTCTCCCTCATAGGAGACGATACCGGTGACGTCGTCGAAATTCAGTAGCGTGCCCAGAAGCATCAGCGGATTCACGCCCCCCACCGGGTCGATCCTTAAAAACCCTTTTTCGTCGATATTGGTTATGACGACGCCGATCTCATCGGCGTGCCCGTCGAAAATAAAGTTCTTTTTATTCTCGCCGTTTCCATTCTTCCAAACGATCAGATTTGAGACGTTGTCGAACCGATACCCATCGATAAACCCCTCAAGCTCTTCGAGAATGGCGAGGTGCACTTTTCGCTCTCTGCCGCTAGGCGCGGATACTTGGGTCAGCTTTTTGATCAGCTCTTTCATACCTTTACCTCCAAGGCTTTTAGCAGGATTTCTTCGGTTAAGATGTCCGCAATGAATTGCTTGGTGTTCTCGAAGTCTTTTTTAGAGATCACCGACACGGGCGAATGGATATATCGCGAAGGAATGTTCACACCGGCGCACGGAACTCCAAAATAGGTACTGGCCAAACGCGTGCCATCCGTACCGCCGACCGTGCGTCCTTTCAATTGATATAAGATACCTTTTTGATTCGCGAAGGCGACGATTGCCTCGAACAACCGGTAATCGAGCGCGTAACCGCTTTGCAGGTAACTGATCGCAGGTCCGTTGTCCAAATGGGTCGACCACCGTTCGCGTTTGAGCTCGGGATTGTCGCCGGCCGTGGTCCCTTCCACGACGATCGCCGCGTCGGGCTTGTAGCGTTTGAGGGTCGATCCGCTACCTCGAAGGCCGATCTCCTCTTGAACCACGAAGGCGAAAACCACACGATGGTTCAGAACGGGTAATTCACGGTACAACGCCATTAAGAGCGCGCAACCCGCCCGATCGTCCAACGCTTTCCCGACGTATCGGTTTTCGTACTCCTCAAAGGGGCTGTAAAAATGGACGTAATCGCCCAGGTTGACGGACTTTTGCGCCTCTTCCTTTTTCTGAGCGCCAATATCCACACGGACTTTGTCCCAATCCGGAAGCGTTTTGAAGTCTTCTTTCTGAAGATGGATTGCCTTGTATCCGATGACGCCCGGGAGATTGTTCTCTCCCACCCAAACGCGTTTCCCCAATAACACCCTCGGATCGACGCCCCCGATCGGAGAAACCGCCAACAGGCCATCGTCCTGTATGTTTGTCACCATCAGGCCGACCTCATCCGTATGCGCCATGAGCAAGATCGTTTTATCTGACGTTCCGTTCCCCTTCTTCTCGAAGAACAGGTTACCCAAAACATCGACTTGCCCCGGTTCTTCGGGGCTTTTCAGTTGCTCTTGGATATAGGAGCGAACACGGTCCTCGTTGCCACTCGCGCCATTAATTTCGCATAAGTCTTTTAGAAACATCTTAGACGACACCTTCCTTCAGTGCCGAAACGAACAAGGCGAGGAGTCTCGCGGTCTCGTCGATGTCTTTGACGCAGATTTGTTCGTAAGGCGTATGCATATAGCGAAGCGGTAAAGAAACGACTCCCGCCGCGACCGTTTCCAGCTGGATCTGATCGGTGTCGGTACCGGTTCGGGAAGGCGATGGCTCGATTTGGTACGGAATTCCATTTTGCTTGGCCGTCTCGATCAGGAGATTGGATATTTTGCGATGAGGGATCGCTCCTACGGCGATCACCGGGCCTTTCCCAAACTCGTTCTTTGGATAGTTCGGAGAGGTGTCGATCGCGTGGGTCACGTCGAGCGCGATACCGATATCCGGTTGTAGCGCGTAAGCGGCTGTACGGGCGCCGAAGGCGCCGATCTCTTCGCGGGACGAAAAAGCCGCGAACACGTCGAAATCGTGTCTTAGGGCCGTCAGCCTCTCCAGCATCTTGACGATGATGACACCGCAAGCCCGGTCGTCTAGAGACTTGCCGAAGAAAAAATCTCCTGTGGAAAAGGGTTCGTTGTCATATGTGACGAAATCGCCCACGGAGATCTCAGAAAAGTCGGACATCGAAACGTCCACGAATAAATCCTCGAACCCGTTCAATTTCTTTCTGGTCTCTTCCGTCTGCAAATGCGGGGCCAACATCCCGATAACGCCTCGCAACCGTTTGCCCGATCGCGTATGGATCCAGACTTTCTGAGAAGGGAGAAGCTTGACATCCGCGCCGATGCCTTCCAAGCGCAGAAACCCCTCCGGAAGAACTTTGGAGACAAGAAAACACACTTCGTCCATATGGGCCGAAAAAAACACGGTCCCTTTGTGTTGGCCGTATCTCTTAACGATGAGGTTTCCACTGGTGTCTTCAAAAACCTCATCCACCAGCCCGTTCACATACCCTTTGAAAAGCCCGCGAACCTCTTTCTCTCTACCCGGAGGGCCGTAAGCCAAAGATAAGCTTTTTAAAGCCGCGAACGTATCCAAACTCAACTTATCTCACCCTTCCTATTTTCCCGAAAATGTTCGGAGTCTCTTGTTTCTCTATCGGTATCTGATGTATTCTTCCGTTTTTAGCCACGCAGACGACGCAGACCTCGCTCACCAAAGAGTAGGAAAAGACCTCGCCGATTCTCAAGTGAGCGTTCACTAACCCGAGCGCGGAGATGAAAGAGTTCTCGGGGTCAGCCTTCCCCGCGTGCACGGTCCCGTGGATTTTCCCGTACACGATCACGCTTCCCGCTGCTTTCAACTCGGAACCGTGATGTATATTCCCCATAACGAAAACGTGGCCGTCATAGTCCTCAGACTGTCCGGACCGCAACGACCCCTCTACGACTTTTAGGGGTTTGAGTGTCGAAGTTTCAAGTGGGAAGGGTTCTTGGGAAGTGATCGGCTTTCGCGCGGTCGGTGTCAGGTTGGCCCCGGGATGACGGGCGAGAGGTTTTTCAAAGGAATAGGCTTTGACTGAAAGCCCCGCTTGGCGCAGTCGCGACCCGATCAACTGAATCTGCCCAGGTTTCTCGGTTTCGTCCTCAAACCAGACCGTCACCTTCGACGCCGTATTGTTGAAATCGCTCAATAACCCGATTTTTTCTTCAAGGAAAGCCTCCAACTCGTCTATCTCAGTATTCGATCCGACAAACAAGATGAGGTCTTCCCCGTCGAAACGCAAATCCACCATAATGTCCCTCTTCCTTCGTGTTATCTATGATTATAACACAATCAAATCGAAGAACGTCCGATATTATTCCCGCACCACGCGTCGCTTCCGACTCCGAATATGGTAGAATACCGTCGGTGAGAGAAGGAAAAATCAATGCCGGCCGGAGGACGCGATGAAAGCACATTTCATAGGGATTAGCGGGATCGGAATGAGCGCCGCGGCCTTGTTGGCGAAGGACTTGGGATACACCGTATCCGGCAGCGCCGATGCGGAAAATGATCGGACTGAGCTTTTAAGGGACCGCGGGATCGATATCTTCATCGGGCATCGCGCGGACAATGTGCAAAGGCCGGATCTCGTTGTTTTCACGAATGCCGTCTCCGAGCATAACGAAGAGTTGATAACCGTACGCGCGCTAAGCATTCCTGCCTTGCCGCGATTGACCTTTCTCGGAAGCGTCCTGCCCCGATATCCGAAACCGGTCATCGGTATCACCGGAACGGACGGGAAGAGTACGACGACGGCGATGGTGGCGCATATGCTCTTAGAAAATGGAGAGGATCCCACCGTGTTGCTCGGCGGGCTGCATCAGGACTTGGAAGAAGGAAATTACCGGCGGGGCAAGGGCCCTTTGGTGATGGAAGTGGATGAAAGCGACGGGTTCTTGCGAGATTTTTCGGTAGACGTCGCCTGCTTCACCAATATCCACGGCGACCACTTGGAGCATTACGAAAAGGATTACTCCCACTATCGAGACGCCATCTTCGATTTCGTCTGCCATGCGCGCGAGCGGGTCTTTCCAGCCAGTTACGCCGATGCTTATCGCTCCTACTGCAATTCCCGAGGAATAACACCCGGGAAGACGCATCTCTTCGAACTCGACCCGCAGATCGAGCGCTGGTATCATCACACGATACCGGGTATACACAATCGTTTGAACGCCAGCGCGGCCTTGAAGGTGTGCGAGGTCTATGGGCTTTCGCGCGAACGAGCGATCGGCTGCTTAGAAAACTTTCCTTTCGTGGATCGGCGTTTTTCGATTCGATACGAGTCAAACCGTGTGATCGTCATCGATGATTACGCACATACCCCAAGAGAAATAGAATCCGTTCTGCAAGCGGTTAACGAACGTTTTCCAGAGTCGCTTCCGCACCTCGTTTTTGAAGCTCACCGCTATTCTCGGCTCGAACGAGAATTTCACGACTTCGTCGCCGTCTTAAGCTCCCGTCAGATCCAAAAAACCCATATCTTACCGATCTATTCCGCCTATGAGGAAACAAAACCCGAGCTCTTCGAGCGGTTTCTCGTCGCTATGCGCCAAAACCGGCCAGACACTGTCTTCATAGAGGACGCCACCCAGATCGTTCCCACAATACCGGTCTCGCCGACAGCACCCGTCGTCTACTTGTTTGTCGGCGCAGGCCACAGCTCCCTCCACTCGAAAGCCTTGGCCTCGTATTTAGAGCGGCACCACCCGTAGGAAGCGCGGTTTTGCGCGCATCGCTAGTGTGTGTGGGTATGACCTTCGATGTCGTTCACGGGTTCTTCAATCGTCTCCATTTTCAGCAGTGCCTTCGAACTCTTTCGCGAATACGCGTTCATGCGGTGAAGTAAATAGCGCGCGTACAGGATCTGGAAAGGCAGCCACCAGGTGTGGCCGGTCGGGAGGATATAGCGGTTGGCGCCCTTCATCTCGCGGTACAGGAGTTGCCGACTCGTCCGGGGTAGGGTTTTGTCGAAGAAGGCTTCGATGAAGGTCACCCGGTTTTTATCCAACAGATGCGCGTAGGAGATCGGATCGATACGAAAGAGCGGGTGAATCGCTTCGCTGGTGAGCAGGGTTTCTAAATCCGCTTTTTTCACGAACCCGTACTGTTGTTGGTAGATAGAGAAGAGGGCCTTGGGATCGTGAAGGGAGTAGTCTGTCTGGTAACCCTCGCGAAACAGCTTTCTGGCGAACCTCGTCGCGCTGGACTCGTAGAGTATTTTAGGAAAATAGCCTCCGGTCGCGATGATCACCGTCTGGTGGATGCGTTGGTCAAGGACTGGGACCATCGATGCCAACATCCCGCCCAGGCAGTAGCCGCTGATGCAATTGTTCTCCAACCACAGCCCCTCTTGCTCGAGGAAGTCGATCGTCGTTTGGATGTCCACGATGGCGTGTTCCCAAAATCGGTACATCACGGATATGTCGGGCCAAACATAACTTCGTCCGCTCATAGAGCCTTTTTCTACGCGGGTGTAGTTGCCGGGCAGAATCAGAACCTCCGCGTTCATACCGGCCGCCGCCAAATGCATGCCCATCCATAGAAGGAATTTGATGTTCCCACTTCCCAATCCGTGTAGGATGAGGATCGTCGCCTTCGCCTTCGTTTTAGGGTGGAAATGATAGAGGCTGATCGTTTCCGTTCCCGGAGCGGGGTTGCGATATAGCGTATCGTACCGTATGTAGCTGCAGCGGTAGTTGATCCCCTTGAAAATGTACCCGGAGAGGAAGCGGATGGGCTGCTTTTTGTAGGAAAAATCAATTTTCATAGTGCTTTCTCAGCTCCTCGTTCAGAAGAGAAGGGGTTGGCTTCCGATCTTTCAGATACGCCCGTAAAAACCGGACGGTTTGTTCCAAAATCCAATCGGTTTTGACGTCTTTTTGAGAGAATTCGAAGGTATGATTACCAGTTTGATGGACAAGAAAACGAAAGGGTACCTTCAAGCGTTTTAGCTCGCGGGCGAACTGCACGCTCGAGCTGAACGGAACCGTGGTGTCTTCCTTCCCGTGAACCAGAAGGGTCGGCCGCATCCGCTCGCTGAGCCAATAGATCGGTGAGTATTCTTGGTAGAGCTCCTCGATAGAGCCGGGCCTTCCCCGCAAGGTTAATAACGTCGCGAACCGGGCGAAGAAGGATTTACTGTCCTTTTCAAACAGGTCCCGCAAATTCGTCGGGGCGTAAAAGGCGATGACGCCTCGTATTCCGCTCAGCTGCTCCCGTACGTTATGGAAGGTTTGGTAGGCCGTGTACAATAAAGCCAGATGCCCTCCGGCAGATAGCCCCATCAGAAAAAGGTGATCGGGGTCGACCCTCAACTCGTCGGCGTGTTCGCGCGTATACGCGATTGCGTCTGAAAAATCGGACATGATCTCATCGATCGATTTCAGGATCCCTAACCGATAGCCGACGGATACGGCGCAAAATCCTTTCGAAGCCAGATAACGGCACCAAGACACGTTGTTCGGCTGGTTCCTGAATCCCGAAATCCATCCGCCGCCGTGCGCGTAGATCACGGTCGGGTACGCCGCGCGTCCATTTTCTGGATACCATAGATCCAATTTCAAATCCCCGACGTCGGTTTTCTTATAGACCACCACGCGCTTCTCAAACTCCTTCAATGGGTCCAAAGGTACTTTCTGAGTGAGTATCCGGATGAGAAACAAGAATGAGAAGACGAGAAAGCCGACGATCGCGCTTGAAAAATCGAACACCAGAAAATAGAGAAACGGTATGAGCAGGTATAGTTTGTTGACAAAGAACCACGATTTTTTGAAGGCTTTGATCGCTGTTTTCAGCATACTGGCCTATTATATCAAATAGGAAGCCTTTATTATTTGGAGGGCGTTTTTGTAGATTCAAATGATTGACATTTATATAAGAACGTGTATAATATGGCGAAAATACTCAGGACTCCCCCGATAAACATAAGAGTATTGGGAATAATCGCCTATATTTACGGATAAACGATAACTGGTGGATTTAACTTGGCTGAGAAGAGGAAAGGACTGATCGTTGGTGGGGCGGCGCAAGCGAGGCCGGCCTCATTGGGTAGCGAATTGGCAATCCGCGCGATCTCGAGTTTTTACTCCGAGATAGGGTTGTTGGGCCTTTGGGGGTCATGTCCGGATCGGTCTTTTTGGGGGATCCCGCTGCTCGGGCTGTCCGCGGAGGTGTTTTTCCGGGCGCCCGATACCAAGCCCCTCACGGGTATTTGCCTAGGACCTAACGATCGTATTCTCTCGAGCGCGCTCCGCGAGAGGTGGTCCTTCATCGGGCTAACGGACTGTCACGGAATCGGTCTTCGAGGTTTCGCCTACGAACTCGGCTAAGAATCGGTGTTCCGAGATCTCACGCGAACGCTCAGTAACCGGGCGGTGGCTGAAGAAGTCGAAGTCATCATCGAGAATGGGGATCTGCTCTATTTTCATCTGTTGGACGCGGGTCAAAACGCGTAGAAAAGTCGTCTCGTTAAGGGAGGGATAGGCATATGTCGTCAAAAGAACTAGAGAACAAATCGGTGGAGGAATTAAAGGAAATGGCGAAAAAGGTGAAGGTCAAAGGGTACTACAAAATGAGAAAGTCCGAACTGGTCGAAGCGCTCAGCGAAGAGTGGACGGGCAGCGTGGACGAGGAGACCAGGGTTTCGATTTTGGCCGAGATCGAAAAGGACCCGAAGATTTACGAGCTGCGCAATATGGCTAAACGGTTGGGGATTACGTTTCAAAGGAACGCGAGGAAAGAGGAGCTCAAAGAACGCATTCTCCGGCTATTGGCCAGACCGAAGTTGGAGATCAAGCGATACGAGCGCTCCTCGGGGCCGGCGCCTGAGAAAATCGTTCCGGTATCGACCTCGAGTACGGTGGATCTCCCCACTACGTATGACAAAGATACCCTGCAAGGTCTTCCGGTCAACCCGTCCTGGCTCTCCTTCTACTGGGATTTTTCCAAGCAGACGGACGGTCTGGTCGATCGGTTCGCTCGTGAAAACAGACCGCTCCTGTTACGTGTGTACGACGTCACCTTCCTGATTTTTAACGGATCGAACGCCCATCGGACGTGGGAGTATCGTATTAACGGCAAAGAGAAAAAATATTACGTACAGGTGGCTTTGCCGGCGGCCAGCTATCTGGCGGAGATTGGGTACTACAATGATACCGGCGTCTTCGTTCCCTTGCTTCGGAGCAATCTGGTGAACACCCCTGCCGCTAGCCTCTCAAATCGCCAGGAGGAGAGGTGGATCGATCTTCGAAAACATCTGCGCTTCTCGCAGACCCATATCTCCCTGGCTTCTCGCCCAAACCTGCTTCCTACCGGCCTTTCTTCTCTCACGACCGAAGAATTGCGCGGTAGTTTCTCGTCTATTCTGTTCTCATCTCGAGAAGTACAAAAGAGAACCTCGGACGATCGGTCGAAAGAATAGGAGGAAAACCGTATGACGAAAGGTTATCTTACACTGGTATTGCACGCCCACCTACCCTACGTGCGCCATCCAGAGTTCGAAGAATTTATGGAAGAACGCTGGTTGTTCGAGGCAATGACGGAGACCTATATTCCTTTGCTCAGAGGTTTCGAAGCGTTGGAGACGGATGGCGTGCCCTTTCACCTCACAATGTCTCTCACTCCCCCTTTGATGGAGATGCTGGAAGCAAAAGACTTACAGGAGAAGTATATCCGCCATCTCGAGAAGCTAATCGAACTCGCTCAGAAAGAGGTCGAACAGACCCGCGCGGAGCACCCCACGAAACACAAGATGGCGCAATACTATCTGAAGGACTTTCAAGAAAAGCTCACGTACTTTCGAGACCGCGTAGGCTGTCGTTTACTCGAAAGCTTCAAGCGCTTCCAGGACAACGGGTCTTTGGAAATTATCACGTGCAACGCCACTCACGGGTTTCTCCCCCTGATGAGCCGATACCCCCAAGCGGTAAAAGCGCAGATCAGTCAAGGAGTTAAAACCTATGAAAAATACTTAGGCCGGAAACCCTCGGGGATTTGGCTGGCCGAATGCGGCTACGTGAAAGGAATCGAAAAGCCTTTGGCGGACGAGGGGCTCTCCTACTTTTTCGTGGATTCCCATGGGCTGTGGTACGCAGAGAACCCCCCGCGCTATGGCGTTTACCGTCCCGTCTTGACGGAATCGGGCGTCTTCGTTTTCGGCCGGGATCCCGAATCCAGCGAACAGGTTTGGAGCGGTGAGATCGGATACCCCGGTGATTTCCGCTATCGAGAGTTTTACCGTGACGTGGGGTATGATCGCGAATTGGAGTACATCGCCTCGTACATCGATCGGAGTGGCGCGCGGGTCAACACCGGCATCAAATACCACCGAGTCACCGGGAAAAACGTGGACCTTGGGAAAAAAGACTACTACGATGTCGAAGAAGCCCACCGGGTGGCCTATGAACACGCCAAAGACTTCATCGCGAAAAAGAGCGCGCAGGCGGAGGCCCTATACGACCAGTTCGCGGGTGTTCAGCCGATCATCGTCGCCCCCTTTGATGCCGAGCTCTTCGGGCATTGGTGGTTCGAGGGGCCGAAGTTCATAGAAAACCTCTTCCGGTGTATGAACGAAACCGAGGTCATCGCGCCTATCTCTCCGAAAGACTTCATCGACGATGTCCTCACCAGTGTTCAGATCACGACGCCTGCGGATTCCACTTGGGGGGCGAACGGCTACAACGAAGTATGGCTCAATGGAAGCAATGACTGGATATATCCGCATCTGGACGAGATGGCCGAACGAATGACGCGGTTGGCCAACGACTTCTATAACGAGGTTGATCCGGTCAAAATACGCGCGCTGCGGCAAGCGATGCGAGAGCTATTGTTGGCGCAATCGAGTGATTGGGCCTTCATCATGTCGACCGGCACGACGGTGGAGTATGCGGTCAACCGGACCAAACAACACATCTTTCGCTTCAACCAGCTGTACGAGGCGCTCTATAAAGGTGAGATCGACGAAGCGTGTCTAGGGTACTACGAGTGGATCGACGGGATCTTTTCCGATCCTGACTACCGTCTTTACGCCCTAAGATGAGCGGGGGGCTTCTTGACAACGGGCTCAAAATATGATATATTTCGTTGCTGCTTTGGAAAGCCCCAGTAGTTCAATGGATAGAACGGTGGATTCCTAATCCGCAGATGTAGGTTCGATTCCTACCCGGGGTACCAAATCAGGATGCGGGGACGTGGTGCAGTTGGTTAGCATGCCGGTCTGTCACACCGGTGGCCGCGAGTTCGAGTCTCGTCGTCCCCGCCATCTTTTTGTCTCACGAGGTTGGCTTCCGTTCGTTGCCCCGTGTCTTCATTCGAAACAAGATTATTTTTTTCCTTTTGTGATATAATTATAATCACTACCCAATATCTCACCTTTTCACATCTCGTTAACTTTTTATAACTTATGAGGTGATGCCGTGAAGCTTTTCTTGGATACCGCTAATCTGCAGCAGATACAAAAGGCAAAAGACTGGGGAATTTTAGACGGGGTTACGACCAACCCCTCTCTCATCGCCAAAGAGGGGGTACGCGACTTCCACGGACATATCCGTCGAATCTGCGAGATCGTAGAGGGCCCGGTGAGCGCGGAAGTGATTGCGCTAGACGTCGAAGGGATGCTCAAAGAGGCCAGGGAGCTGGCGAAGGTACACGAAGACGTCGTCGTGAAAATACCTGTGACACCGGCGGGGATCCAAGCCGTCGGGGTCCTGTCGAGAGAAAAGATCCGCACGAACGTTACATTGGTCTTTTCTGCCGGGCAGGCCTTATTGGCGATGAAAGCGGGCGCGACTTACATCAGCCCCTTTCTGGGTCGTGTAGACGACATCGGTTGGGAATCCTCGGATCTATTGGAAGACCTGCTCACCCTGATTGACGCCTATGGTTTCGACACTGAAGTGATTGCGGCCAGCGTCAGGCACGCAAAGCACGTCGTTGAAGCCGCCAGGATGGGATGCCATATCGCGACAATCCCCTATCAGGTCCTTGAAGCGCTCTTTCACCATCCGCAAACAGACAACGGAATCGATCGCTTCATCAAGGATTGGAATCAGCTACAGGATAGACTGAGAAAGGAAGGATAACAGTGCCGAGAAAACCGAAAGGGAACGAGGGAGAGCTTGCTCCTAAAGCTAACGAAGCGGCTCCGAATACGGAAGCTTCAGAGATGGAGTCTTCGAAACCGGAGAAACAAGCCCCGTCACCCAGAACGAGAAAAACCACCCGAAAAACCGCTAAAGACGAGAACAAGGTAGATACCGTCCAAGCGGAAGTACAAACGCCGGCTCCAGAAGATACGGGAAAACCCACAGACAAGAAACCAAAGGGTAGACCTAAAAAGAATGCTTCGCGGTCCTCCCTCTTTTCCTCGAAGGAATCGGCGCCAAAAAATGAAGAGGGGGTAAGCGCCGCGCCCGAAGAAGCTCACGTTCAAACGATTCAGGATACCATCGCCTTCGAACCGGAGGAGGAAACGGTGGCCGTGGAGCCCTTGGAGAGCGTGGCAACCGACGAGCAGTTGAGGACAACGATCCATGTGGAACCGGAAGAACCAGCAGTCTCTGTCCCGGAAAAACAGCGGGAAGAAGAGGTGGAAGCGGTTCCAAAAGGAGAACCGGATCGAAAAGACAATATCCGGGAAATGGAGGTCGATATCCGGAAGCTCAACAATATGAACATCAAAGACCTCTATACGCTCGCGAAAAAGTATAGTATCAACGGCTACACCGGAATGCGTAAGAATGATCTCGTCTTCTCCATTCTTCAAGCCCAGGCAAAGAGTTTTGGCTATTTTTTCAATGAAGGTGTGCTGGATATCATACCGGTGGAAGGGTACGGGTTTTTAAGAACCGGTAACCTACTTCCGGGCAACAACGAAGACATCTACGTCTCACAGTCTCAGATCCGCAAGTTCAACCTCAATGCGGGCGATATCGTATCCGGTCAGGTTCGGGCGCCTAAAGAGGGCGAAAAGTTCTTCGCTCTGTTGCGTATCGAGGCGATCAACCATAACCCGCCCGATCGGATCTACGACCGGATCAACTTTGAGAACCTGACTGCGATCTATCCGGTGAACAAATTTAAGATAGAAAACGATCCCCAAAAGCTTTCGGCCAGGATCATCGACCTGTTCTGTCCGATCGGGAAAGGACAGAGGGGGCTGATCGTCTCTCCCCCGAAGGCAGGAAAGACGACTATCCTGAAGGATATCGCCAACGGCATCGCCAAGAACCATCCGGAGACGCTCCGTATCGTTTTACTCATCGACGAGCGTCCTGAAGAGGTGACGGATATCACCCGTTCGGTCGACGCGCAAGTTCTCGCGGCGCCCTTCGACATGCCCCCGGAAAAACAGATCAAGGTGGCGCAGTTAACCCTACAGATGGCCAAACGATTGGCCGAATACAAGTACGACGTCGTCATCTTGCTCGACAGCATCACCCGATTGGCGCGCGCATACAACAACTACATCCCGCCTAGCGGGAAACTCCTCTCGGGAGGCGTCGACCCGAAAGCGCTTTACGGCCCGAAGTACTTCTTCGGAGCCGCTCGTAACATAGAGGAAGGCGGCAGTTTGACGATTATCGCCACCGCTTTGGTCGATACCGGAAGCAAGATGGACGATGTCATCTTCGAAGAGTTTAAGGGCACCGGGAATATGGAGCTGATCCTCTCACGACAGTTAGCGGACCGCCGCATCTTTCCAGCCATCAACCTCCAGTTGTCCAGCACCCGAAGAGAAGAACTCCTCCTCTCCCCGGAAGAATTGCGCAAGGTATGGATATTGCGGAAAATGCTGTCCACCATGGGAGAAGAGGAAGGCCTGACCCTCATCTTGAAGAAGATGAAAGAGACCAGCACGAATGAGTTTTTCCTCACGCTCCTCGACAAAGAAAGGAGTCGTTATTAACACTTGACAAAATCGGAAGGATCAGGTAGAATAACGACGCTCAGCCGAGATGGCGGAATTGGCAGACGCGTATGATTCAGGTTCATATGGGAGTATTCCTTTGCGGGTTCAAGTCCCGCTCTCGGCACCAGATGTCCGGAAACGGACGAAGAGGATAACAATGTAATAGGATTGAGGAGGAAAAACTGTGCCCATCTACCGTTACAGATGCGATCAATGCGAAAAAGAAACCGAAGTCTTCCAAGGAATCAATGACGAGCCGCTTATGACTTGCGAAGACTGTGGCGGTAGGCTCCGAAAACTGATCGGCCGGGTCGGCATCAAGTTCAACGGATCCGGTTATTACGTCACCGACGCGAAGAAGTCCAACTTCTCCTCTTCGGTGGACACGAAGACCGAAACTAAAGAGACGAAAAAGACCGCCGAACCGAAACGCGCGCCCGAGGCGGCCAAAGCGGACCCGGTGAAGAAGGAAGCCGTTTAACCGAACGGCTGCCCGGTCTCTTTATTTCACCCGACTCTTTTTCATAGCACATCGCGACTCCTGGAAAAAGAAGCCTTCTGGCTTCTTTTTCGTTTTTCATAGCGTGCTTTGGAAGAGAAGTCGGGGCACGATCGAGACACCCGAAAACGTATCGTAAGAAGCCGAGAGAGTCAGGTAGAAAAAAAGCTTCCGGGCCTAAAGAACCGAAGGCCCGGAAGCTTTTCACAACACCGTCTGTTATGAACCCCACCCTACAGAGATCGGGGCATCCTAATGGATGGCTGTTCGTTTTTTGGAGCGGTCGACGGGACTCGAACCCGCAACACCCAGCTTGGGAAGCTGGTGCTCTACCATTGAACTACGACCGCGAACGCTCCCCCTATTCTATACCAATCGCTTTTTTTTGTCAAGCGGAGAAGGGCCATCGAGGGCTCTGGCATTTCGGTCGATCATATGACGACGGTTTTCGACAGGTTTTTCGGCTGATCGGGGTTCAACCCCTTCGAAATCGCTTTCTGGTAGCCCAGCCAGAGAACGGGAAGAACCCGTAAGGGGAGTTCGTCGGACTCGGACGACCCGACGATGATGTCCCCCGTCTTTCCCACCACGAGCACTTGCGCGCCGTATCTTTTCAACTCTGCGATGAGATCCTTCTCATAAGTGGTGTCGTGAGATTGCAACACCACCAGGCTGGAAGCGGTGAGCGTCGATTTGGGTCCGTGCCGGTACTCCAGCGGTTCGCTGTAGTCGACCGATTCCAACGCCATCTCTTGCAGCTTCAGCGCCCCTTCTTTGGAGAGCCCGAGCAGCTCGTTGAAACCCAAGAACACGAAATGGTTCAGATGCGTCAAATCCAGCCGCGCGATCGCGCGTTTCGAATCCTCCAAGACAACCGTCGCCCGTTCGGATAGGTTGGTGGGTTGAAATGGCCCTAAAAGCGCGTCCAAAATCGCGACGAACGACCCCGTCATCACGACGCTTTCTTCGTAAGCGAAGTCGAACAAGTACGCCCGCTCGCTTTTTTTCACGATAGAACTGTCCCTTTGACAGGTGACGCCGATCGTGGACAGCCCGATTTTTCGCAGGTGCTCCAGCGCTAAGACCGTTTCTGTCGATTCGCCCGTTCGGGATATCAGTACGGCGATATCGGTTTCGGGATTCAGGTCCGGCAGGTTGTGCACGGCCAAGACGCTGCCGGCCGATCGAACGAAGCTCGGGATGCCGTTTCGATTGAGAACCGACGATAGGGTGTACCCCAGGTTGTAAGAAGACCCGCACCCGACGAACAGATACCGTCTCCCCTTGTCGTAAGACGCCTTCATCCGGGGCGTTTGATTGAGTAAAGCCGGCGCTCGGTTGATCTCTCTCTCTGTTGCGCTCACTTGACCCCTCCATTCTCTTCGAGAAGTCGGCGCCTGTTAGACCTTGTGGAAAGCATTTCCGCCTTGGCGCCGTTCGACGCAATCATAACATCTTTTATCGATTGTTGTCAACGAATCGTGCCGTTACACCCGTGTTCTTATAGGTGTGGGTCAAGTTTTGAGGTGTAATCAAGAAACTTGGCCAGAATCAATCGCGCAATTTTTTAGCCTAGGTAGTCATCGCTGCGTAAGTGCCCCTTCTCTCCGTAGGGCCGACTTCCAGTCGGCCTTTCTCAGGGAACGTCTGGGAACGCCGAACTTCAGTTCGGCGGAATTTCTGGGAACGCCAACTTTAAAGTTGGCATATCTTAAAAACAGGATTCGCACGGAGGGCGCATAAAACACAGTGAAAAGATACTTGTGAACGCCCTGGGAACGCCAAACTTTAGTTTGGCAGGTCTACTGGGAGCGCCAACTTTCAAGTTGGCATGTCTTGGAAAAAAACTCACACAGAGACCACGGAGGTCACAAAGAAGAGATGTGTTATCGAGAGTCAGCACCATGCTGAAGTTTTCTCTGTGTTCTCCGCGTGCTCTGTGCGAAACCATTTTTTATTTTTCTGAACAAACCGAACAAAAGTTCGCAGTGCCCGGGCGCTGCATCGCGGCGTAAAAAGGACAAAAGGCGGATCTCCTCCTCTTTCTTTTATTTGTTGCGTCTCGACATTACACCCGCGCTCTTATAGCGCAAAAACTTGAAAAGCGGTATAATCGGCCATCAAAGGTTGGAGGAGAAACGTATGCGAGCGCAGAACACACGAGACGCGTCACAGTCCATCCCGCTCGTCGAAGCGTTGTTTTCGGGGACCGCTTCGAACGGAGGGCTGTGGGTTCCGGAGACATTCCCGCACTTCTCCCTTCTACGAGCAAAGGGAGATCGGCCGCGGTTTTTGGATATCGGCCCTGACATACTACGGACGTTTTTACCGGAAGCGCCGATGGAATGGCTTTCGGAACTCTTCGAGGGGCTATACCCCACACGGTTCGACCACCCGGAGATCACTCCGCTATTAGAGTGCGGCGGCTCGGCGGGACTTGCCCGCACCTATTTCTTGGAACTCTTTCACGGTCCGACGTTGGCCTTCAAAGACTTGGCCTTAACACTCCTGCCCCACTTCATGAGGTACGCCTTGCGCGTGTCCGGAAAGACCGGCCGATTACTTGTGCTGACGGCTACGTCAGGCGATACGGGAAAAGCCGCGTTATCGGCCTTCCAGTCTATCCCCGATATCCAAATCTTCGTTCTGTATCCGGAGGGCGGCATCTCGTCCATCCAGCGAGCCATGATGCTAGAAGAGCAGGCGACGAACACGCGCGTCTTCGCGTTGAAAGGGGATTTCGACGACGCGCAGCGATTGGTCAAGTCGCTGATGAACGATCTCGAGTGGAGAGAAGAGCTAAACCGACGGGGAATAGTCTTATCCACCGCGAATTCGATCAACTTGGGGAGAATCTTGGTCCAGGTGATCTATTACTTCTCTTCCTACCAGGATATCGTTGATCGAGGGACTATCAAACTCGGCGACCGCGTGAACTACTGCGTCCCCACCGGGAACTTCGGCAATATCCTGGCCGGCTACTACGCCTATCGTATGGGGTTGCCGATCGGTCGCTTGGTCTGCGCGTCGAACCGGAACCGAATCCTAAACGATTTTTTCCGTACCGGCGTTTACGATCTCACAGCGCACTCACCGCTCGTGAAAACCCTCTCGCCCTCGATGGACATTTTGGTCTCATCCAATTTGGAACGTTGGATTTTCGAGGTCCTCGACAGAGAAGGCGAAAAAACCGCGGAATTGATGACGTCCTTAACGAGGTGCGGCCGCTTTTCGATAGATGTGTCCGCGAAGAAAGACGGAGACCTTTTCTTTTCGGCCACTTGCAACGACCTGGAGAGCTTGGAAACCATTCGGGAAACCTTCCGCGATGGCGCCCTGCTCATCGATCCGCATACGGCCGTCGCGGTCTATGCGCTTGGCCAATACCGGAAAGCGACCGGAGACGATACCCCTTGCGTCGTCCATTCCACGGCCAGTCCCTTCAAGTTCCCAGAGGCGATGCTCCGGGCTTTACAACGGGATACGGGATCGATCGACGATCACACTCGGCTGGACTTCTTGAGCGAAATCTCCGGCCGGCCCCTTCCGGAGGCCGTCCGACGGTTACGATTGGTGAGGGGCAGAGAACCTGAATCCGGGAATCCTGAAGAGATCCGGCAGCGACTTCGCCAATACGCCTTCGAAGGGTGGTGATCGGTATCTCTCAACGTGTCGAAGTGGTGGTTCCCGCGACGAGCGCCAATTTGGGCCCGGGGTTCGATTGCCTCGGAATCGCCTTAACCATCGTAAACCGGTACACCTTTCTCTTGCGCGATGAGGGGATAGAGATTTCCGGTTGCCCGGAAGAGTTCTGTAACGCGGACCATATGACGGTCCGTGCCTTTCATTCACTCTATAAAGAAGTGGGGCAGACGCCGCCTGGCCTTCGCTTGCATCTGGAAGGGCGGATCCCGATCGCGCGCGGTCTCGGTAGCAGCGCCGCCTGTATCTTGGCGGGGCTGGCCGCGGCGAATCGCTTTTTGGGGGATCGCTTTTCCGAAGAGGAGTTGTTCGAACGCGCCTGCCGACTGGAAGGGCATCCGGACAATATTGCGCCGGCGCTGTTCGGAGGGTTTTGCGCCGCGCTGCGCGATGATCGCACGGATCGTTTCTCGTACAGGAAGTTCACGGTCCATCAATTCCCACGCCTGTATGCGCTCGTTCCCGATTTCTGCCTGTCGACCGCGCAAGCCCGATCCGTTCTGCCCGGCCTTTACACGAAAGAGGATGTGGTAGCGACAATCCAACGCCTGGCCTGGCTTTTGGGGAATCTGACCCAACACGATCTCAAAAGCTTCGCGATCGGCTTCGAAGACCGCGTTCACCATCCTTATCGCGGCCCTTTGATTCCCGATTGGGAGCCGATCACGCGACATTTATCCCAAAAAATCGACGGTGGCGTCACCATCAGCGGGTCGGGGCCGACCCTTCTGGTATGGGTTCACGGTTCAGCTCAGCCCATCGCCACTTACATCCGGGAACTCGCTCCCCTCTTGCAGGCGAGGTGGGAGGTCCTCCCCTGCGCTCTGAACTCCGAAGGGCTTCGGGTTGTTTCTAGTGTAGAATAGATTTCGTTATGGGCTTCCCCCACTTGGACGGACAAGGGTTAGAAGTCCTGACACCAACCGTTTTCGAAGCCGAATTCTTCGAGAAAGCCGCGCGCCTCTTCATACTCCCGAGCGGTGATCCTTCGGTTCAAGGGAGGCATTTTGAGCGCTTTGTACACGGGGAAGTACTGGGACATCAGCGATATATACACCTTTGTAGATAGTTCTTCGGAAACGAAGCGCAGCGCTTCCCTGGTCCCATTGATCCCATCGGGGAGAACGAGCAGCCGGATGATCATACCTTTCGAGCCCACTTGGCGAAACATCTCCCGCAACGCTTTTTGAGTGACGGACCAATAATCCTTGACCCCGGAATACTTCAAGCCGTATTCCTCGGACGTGTAGCGTATGTCGGCAAGGAAAAGGTCCACGATCCCGTCCATCCAGCGGAGCGTTTCGACGTTGTCGTAGCTTGAAGTGTTGTAGACGACAGGCAGGGAAAGACCCCGACGCGCGCCGATGTCCAAGGCGCTGACGATCGCTCTCAAGTGGGGGGTGGGTGAGACGAGGTTTAGATTGGAGACCCCAGCCCTTTGAAGGGACAGAAAGATCTCCGCCAAGGCTTCATCGGTGTAATCGAATCCCCGATTCTGCTGGCTGATTCCGAAGTTTTGGCAGTAGACACAGCCCAATGTGCAGCCAGAAAAGAAGACGGCTCCGGAGCCGGCGCCAACGATGAGCGGGGGCTCTTCACCCGTATGGACGACCGCGTTGGTCAATCTCACCGCCGCGCTTTGCCTGCAATAACCGATGTGGCGCGTGCGATCAACCCGACAACGGCGCGGGCACAATTCGCAATGGGTGAGAACCTGCGACAGGCGTTCCGCAAGACCGCGTAGCTCTCCCGAAGCCGCCCTTTCCAAGAAAATACCGCGTTCCGTCAGCATAGCCCCTCCTATTCGGAAGCTTTCCAAAGTTCGAAGAACCGTTGCCGAAAACGCTCGACAACGGAGGCTTCTCGTGAAAGGATCAGGTATTCGTCGTTCTTCGTCTCCGCGGAGGCAGTGAAGTTATAGGTG
This sequence comes from Thermotogota bacterium ADurb.Bin062, assembly GCA_002071085.1. GTDB lineage: Bacteria > Thermotogota > Thermotogae > MWEM01 > MWEM01 > MWEM01. Next base: position 33,038 of record MWEM01000013.1, read on the forward strand.
CCGAACAATACGGCGGATCGGTCCACGACGATGAACTTTTGATGCATCAGTCCCGTTTCCAAGAGATCATATCTCAAAAGAGTGTACTGATCGACCTCGACGCTTTGACTGTAAGGGCTTCCCTGATTCCATCCACGATCGGCAAAAACGTAAATCTCCACGCCGTGCGCCGACAGGACCTTGAGAAAATGGGCTATACGGTAGTCGCTAAACGCATAGATCCCGATCAACACCTCTTCTTTCGCGCTCGACAACAGGTTCATCAAAGCATTAAAGGGAAGGTCCTCAGGGGAGAAGTAGACGGGTCCCTTTTCTTTCGCAGACGGGCGGTCGCTTTTGAACAGACCGTTCATACAGTGTTCGAAATGGTCCTGAAATCGCCGGACGATGAAGGGGTCGGACGCGATGAAGATGTCGTTGTAGTGGTTGTCTAAACTGGTCTTCGTCAGGTTGGTGGATCCTCCCCACACCTGTTTTCCATCTGCGATCATATATTTACAGTGCATCAAGCCGCGGTCATCGTCGACTACGACCTCTAACTCCCGAGTAAGCAGCCCTAACTCCGCGAGGTTGTCCGCTTCCGTGACGACCCGCACCGCGACTCCCTGCGCCGCCTTTCCCGCCAAGGCGCGCAAGACCTCCGGATCGCTGATATCGTACACGCATAAATCCAAAGAAACCGTCGCTCCCTCGATGAAACCGAGGGTGCGTTCCCTGATGCTCGCGTTTAGAAAGTAAAGGTCGAAGCGTACGGTGTCCGTCGTTGTGCACGAAGGGCAAACGAAGAGGACGGCGCAAAGGAATAAAAAAATAGAGAGCCTCATACGCCCTCTTCTTTCGATCGTTTCATTTCTATCCCACTCCCTGATAGAATTGGTGCGCTCGGGGAGATTCGAACTCCCAACCTCCACATCCGCAGTGTGACACTCTTTCCAATTGAGCTACGAGCGCGACATGGCGGAGAGGGAGGGATTCGAACCCTCGGAGGGCAAACACCCTCACTTGCTTAGCAGGCAAGCACCTTAGGCCGCTCGGCCACCTCTCCAAAATTGCTCGATAGTATACCATAAACTTTTCGCCAATTCAAGCAAAGAATACGCCCCGACTCATCCGGAAAGGGTTCGAAACGCCGTAAGGCGAGCCCTCGGGTCGTCCGCGGGGGTATCAGCCGGGTCCCATGTTGCTTGATAGTCGTGGTTTCTAGACAGAAACACCTTACGGGCATAGCGGCTTCGGGTAGAGGTAGGCTTTTGTGTTGACGGAGGTCGAAGTCACTCAAGAGACCGGCGGTATAAAACTTCGAGAAAGCCGGAAAATCCATCCCTTATGCTATAATTTCACCGTCCATTTTAAAAGGTGGGATGCCGATTGGAAGATATCATATATGTGGTGGGGCATAAAAATCCGGATACGGACTCTATTTGCGCGGCGATCGCTTACGCGGATTTAAAAAAGCGTTCGGGGGTCGGTGTTCGCGCTGTCCCCGCAAGGATTGGAGAGATCAACCGGGAAACGGAGTTCGTGCTCAACACGTTTAAGCTCCCGGTTCCTATGTTTTTGGAGACCTTGAAGCTGCAAGTGCAAGACCTTCAGTTGGATCCGGCGGTCACGATCTCTTCGGAAATCTCCGTCAAAACCGCCTGGAGCCTGATGCAAAAGCACAACGCCAAAACGCTCCCGGTGATCGATGACAACGGACATTTGATCGGGATCGTCACGTTATCCGATATCACGAGCAAATATATGGATATGGTTGACACCAATTTGCTCGGGATCAGCGATACGCCTCTGCAAAACGTGCTGGAAACGATCAACGCGCGCTTGGTGATCGGTCACGTCACGGACTTTTCGCCGACGGGAAAGATCCTGATCGCGGCTATGACGCCCGATCGCATGGCACATTGGGTGGAAAAAAACGATGTCGTGATCACAGGCAATAGACTGGAAAACCAGGTGGAGGCGTTGAAGTTAGGGGCCAATTGCCTGATCATCACAGGAGGCGCCGTTGAAGAGACGCCTGAGCTGCAGCGTTTGGTAGAGGAGAAGAAAAGCCTTGTTCTGGTCACCCCGTTCGACACCTTCACCACGGCGAGACTCATTCCTCAGAGCATTCCGGTGAAGTACCTGATGACCTCTCGGAACCTCGTCGCGTTCAATCGGGACGACTTTTTGGACGACATCAAAGACTCGATGCTGAGCACCCGATACCGGAGCTACCCTGTCGTGGACGATGAAAACCGCGTGCACGGTGTGGTCGCGCGGTATCACCTCATCTCTCAGCGAAAGAAAAAAGTGATCCTGGTGGACCACAACGAACGTTCCCAATGCATCAGCACGATCGATGAAGCCGAAATCCTGGAGATCATCGACCACCACCGCGTAGGGGATATCCAGACCGGGAAGCCGATTTTTTTCAAGAACGAACCCTTGGGGAGCACCTCTACGATCATCGGAAACCTCTTTTTCGAAAACGGGATCCGGCCCTCTCGCTCGATAGCGGGGATCCTATGTTCGGCGATTATTTCGGACACGTTGAAGTTCAGGTCGCCCACTTGCACCTACACCGATATCCGTATGGCGGAGCGACTGGCTGAGCTTGCAGGGATCAAAGACATCGACGAATACGCCCAGAAGATGTTCCAAGCGGGCTCCGTACTCGTGGGGAAGACCCCCGAAGAGATATTCACCCGGGATTTTAAGGCCTATGAGCTGGGGAGATACAAGATCGGCATCAGCCAGATCAACGTCTTCGGAACCGAGTTCAGCGCTGAAATGAAAAAGGAAGTCCTCGGGTTTATGGAAGGATACTGCCGGGCGAAGGGCTTCGATCTGCTCATCCTGATGCTAACCGACATGATGAAAGAGAATACCGAGCTTCTATTCACCGGGGAGAGCCGAGAGCTCGTGTCCCTCGCCTTTGAAGCGCAGCCGAAGGGTAACACGCTCTTTCTTCCCGGGACGCTCTCCCGTAAGAAACAGGTGGTTCCCTTATTGTCTGCAGCGGCGCAATCGTAAAAGGGTGCGAGGCATGGGGGAAAAGATTAAGGTAGGGCTGCTTTTCGGAGGACCTTCGCCGGAGCACAAGATTTCGATCGAATCGGCTCGTATGGTCTTCTATTCCTTGAAAACCGATCACAATCGGGAGAAATACGCGATTTACCCCTTCTATATCAGCGAATCCGGATACTTCAACCAGTTCAATCAGATGCGATACGCATCACCCGGCATCCCTCCTGAAAAAAACGTGGCCCAACGGGCGATTCCTTCCTCTTTGTGGTTGATGGACGTCATCTTCCCCGTTATGCACGGTAAGTTCGGCGAAGACGCGACCATTCAAGGTTTCCTCTCCACTTTGCAACTCGATTTTGTCGGTAGCGATGTTATGGCCTCCGCCTTGGCGATGGACAAGATCGGTATGAAAGCCTTGCTCGCCAGCGGCGGGTTTCTGATACCGCGGTATAAGGTCATTCTACGAGGAGAGTCCCCGAACTGGAAAGAGATAGCTGACACCCTTCGATTCCCGCTTTTCATCAAGCCCTCGAACTCCGGCTCATCGATAGGCGTCACCAAGGTAAAAGACGCATCTGGGTTGGAGTCCGCTTATAGGGAAGCTTTGAAGTGGATGGATCGGGTCATCGTGGAAGAAGGGGTATCGTGTCGAGAGCTGGAATGCGGGGTGTTGGGCGATACAGACCCGATCGTCTCGCCGGTGGGTGAGGTTTCCTATACGGGGGAGTTTTATGACTATGCCACCAAATACGGAACCGGCGGCGCGACGAGCCGATTGATCATCCCTGCCGATATTCCGGTTGACGTCGCTGAACGAGTGCAACGGATGTCTTTAGAAATCTTCAAACTCTTTCACGCGAGGGATATGGCCCGGGTCGACTTCTTTTATGTGGAGCGGACCGGAGAGGTGCTGGTCAATGAAATCAACACGGTGCCGGGCTTCACAAAATCTAGCATGTACCCGAAACTATGGGAAAAGTTAGGAATTCTGAACTGGGATCTTTCGGACCGACTCATACGTTTGGCGTTGAACAGGAAGAAGTAGTGGGCACAAAAGGAGGACAATCTTGGCTTTGAAAAACCGATCATCGGAAAAAAAAGTCGGTGTCGTTTTTTTGCTCATGTGGATCGCGATAGCCCTTTTCTACCTCACCTGGGACGGTTGGCTGTACGAATGGCAATCCTGTGGCTATCAAGGAACGAATCAGCACTTCGATTTAGATTTATTTGACCTGAAAATCCAGAGGAACGCCGATGGCACCATACAATACCTTTCGACCAACAACCTCCATAACCTCATCTATATCTGCTACTTTGTCGTCTTCTTGGGCGCGATGGGGTTGATCACCGACCGGAAGTGGATGAAACAGGGGGCGATCGCCATCTACCCTATTTCGGTGGTCGCCCTGATTTCCACGCTATTCCCACTGAGCAATCACGCCTACGTAGTGCAAATCGCTTATGATGCCGTGCACGTTATCAGCATCGTTTTAGGGCTCTATTGCCTCAGCAAGGAGGAGATACGGGTGCGGGAGATGTTCTTCGGTATATTCGGCACCTGGTTTTTCTATCTTCTGGCTCGCATCCTCCTCGAACCGTGGCCCTTTTGGCAAACGAACCGGGATGCCTACTTCAGCTTGAATCAGATCAACGATATGCCCTTTTATTTCTACGGTTTAGAGTACCTCCCGGTTGTCGCGATTCTATTTGGGATCAATTGGCTATTTTCTAAAACTCAGCGCAAAGAGCCGGTACTCTTTTGGAAAATGATCTTCCCGCTGGTCTGTTCCATCATCATCGGTTTCATTTTGATCGCAGCGGGGATGATTCAATTGCAGCAACTCGATATGACCGCCAACTGTCCGCTTCCGCACTAAGACGCGACGTTACGCGTCAGTAAAAGCTCGCCCCTTCCGAACGCCGGCGTCCTCACATTTCGTCGTTATCTATCGTTTGAAGGGCCGAATAAGAAGCCTGTGACTCTTCCCCGTCGGGTCAAATCGGGGTCAGAATCTGCGCGCGGGTGTTATTTAGGGCGCGCGATTTTGATGTACTCTTCTTCTTTTACGCTATTGTATAACGGCGCGCCGCAGTTCAAACAGAACTCGTCATACCAAGTGAACCGAGCGCCGCATTTTTCACATCGCCAACGTTTGGCCTGACCTTCCAGCCATTCCTCTGTTGAAATCTCTCGTTTGGCAACGAGGTTTCGGATGACGCCGGTGTGGTGCGCGTATTTGTCCGCGTCGAACGCCCGGAGCCGCTCGCAGGGAAAGTCCGGGCACTGCCCACAATGTTCGAGGCCTTTTTCGCGGTTGCAGAGTTGTATCGGGCAACCTATGCAATAATGACAGGTCACCTTCCCTTTGCACCCTTCGCACACCAATGAATTCGGGTCTTCTTCCCATTCCCTCGCCAATTCATTAAGAGTGCCGTCCTCGTTCGCCTTCTTAATCGTGCAAGCGCCACAATAGAGGCCGCAATAGGTGTCGTACTGGTACATGAAATTACTCTCCTTTCGGTTTTGCATAGAGACGGTAAGTATTATACGCCTATTTCAAGACTTTCGCGCTGGGATGCCGCTAGTCCTTCCCAACCGCAAACTGACGACAGGGAATTGAGGCCGTTCGATGATACCCGCCCGCGCATACCTTCGCTAAGACCCGTATACAGTCGAATCCGTCAGAAAACGCGGAATCATGGTATAATAGAGCCCGGTTTTTTATCCAAATTTGAAGGAGGAACCCGAAAAATGAGCAAGAAGTGGGTTTATTTTTTAGGAAAGAGTAAAGCGGAAGGCGGCGCCGGTATGAAAGAGATCCTTGGGGGAAAAGGTGCCAACCTTGCGGAGATGATCAACATCGGGATTCCCGTCCCCCCTGGGTTTACGATATCCACGGAAGTGTGTAAAACCTTCTACGATCTCGGGAAACGCTATCCGGAAGAATTGAAGGATCAAGTCGAAGCCGCTATGAAGATGCTGGAAAAGGAAACGGGTAAAAGGTTGGGAGACCTCGTCAACCCCTTGCTCGTATCCGTACGATCGGGTGCGGCGATCTCGATGCCGGGTATGATGGACACCATCCTCAACCTCGGTTTGAATGACCGGACGGTGGAGGCCCTCGCGAAAGGGACAGGCAACGCGCGCTTCGCCTATGACTCGTATCGCCGGTTTATGCAAATGTTCGGAGATGTCGTTTTGACCATACCTCACGAGGATTTCGAAAAGGAACTCGAGGCTGTGAAAGCTCAGAAAGGCGTCAAACAAGATACGGATCTGAACGCCGATGACCTTAAAGAAGTGGTCAAACGATACAAAGCGGTCTATCAAAAAAACGGGAAGGAGTTTCCGCAAGACCCGCAACAGCAGCTTTGGGCGTCTATAGGGGCCGTGATTCAGAGCTGGATGAACGAACGCGCCATCACCTATCGAAGGCTGAACAACGTTCAGGAAGGTTCTCTGTTGGGCACCGCCGTCAACATCGTCTCTATGGTCTATGGGAATATGGGCGAGAGAAGCGGGACGGGTGTGGCGTTCACACGGAACCCATCCAACGGTGAGAAACGGTATTACGGAGAGTACCTGAAGGATGCGCAAGGAGAAGACGTGGTCGCCGGAATCCGGACGCCTCTACAACTCGACCAGATGGCGAACGAATGGCCGGAGGTCTACGCACAGTTGACCCGAACCTTCGACATACTCGAGAAACATTACAAAGACATCCAAGACGTGGAATTCACAATTGAGAACCAAAAGCTCTATATGCTTCAAACCCGTAATGCGAAACGAACCGCCGCCGCGGCCGTGAAAATAGCGGTGGATATGGTCGAAGAGGGCGTGATCGACAAGAAAACCGCGTTGAAGCGCGTCACGCCCGAACAGATCGAAAACTTGCTGCACCCCACTTTTGACTTGAAAGAAAAGAAGCAAGCGCGCGTATTGACCGTCGCGCTACCTGCCTCTCCCGGCGCGGCTTGCGGTAGAGCCGTTTTCGAGGCGAAGGTGGCCGAACAGTGGGCGAAGAAGGGGGAAAAGGTCATCCTCGTTCGCGTGGAAACCTCCCCGGAAGATATCGGCGGGATGGCCGCCGCCCAAGGTATCCTGACGGCCCGCGGCGGGATGACCTCCCATGCGGCGGTTGTCGCGCGAGGGATGGGCGAGCCCGCCGTCGTGGGAGCCGAAGAGCTGGAAGTGGAATATGAGAAAAAGTGCTTTGTGGTCAATGGCACGCGGGTGAATGAAGGAGATTGGCTCTCCTTAGACGGGACAACCGGAGAGGTGCTGCTCGGAAAAGTGAGGACCATCAAGCCCGAAGGACTCTCAGGCCCGCTCGCTAAATTGCTGGGGTGGGCGGACGAGGTCCGTAAATTAGGCATCCGGACGAACGCCGATATCCCGAGAGACGCGACGGTAGCCAGGGAGTTTGGCGCCGAAGGCATCGGACTGAGTCGGACGGAGCATATGTTCTTCGAAGCAGATCGGCTGCCGATCGTCCGCCGAATGATCGTGGGCCGAACGCTCAAGGATAGACAGAAGGCGTTGGACGAACTCGAGCCGATCCAAAAGAAAGACTTCTACGGCATCTTTAAAGCGATGCACGATTTGCCTGTCACGATTCGGCTCATCGATCCCCCGCTCCACGAGTTCCTACCTCAAGATCATGAATCGCAACTGAAGGCGGCTCAAGAGCTCAATATCACGCTTGAAGAGTTGAAGATGACGGTAGAAGAGCTGCATGAGTTCAACCCGATGCTGGGACATCGGGGCGTCCGTTTGACCGTGACCTATCCCGAGATCGCGGTGATGCAGACTCGAGCGATCATCAGCGCCGCCATCGATCTGAAAAAAGAAGGCGTGGTAACCAAACCCGAAATAATGGTTCCGTTAGTCGGGATGAAAGAAGAATTGAAGATGCTTCACGATATCATCAAGCGCGAGGCGGACGAACTGATCAAAGCGGCCGGTGTGGATCTGCCCTACCTCATTGGAACGATGATAGAAGTTCCAAGAGGTGCTCTGACGGCCGACGAAATCGCCGAATACGCTGAATTTTTCTCTTTCGGAACGAACGACCTCACCCAAATGACCTACGGATTCAGCAGAGACGACGCCGGCAAGTTCATCAAGGACTACCTTGAGCGAGGCATTCTGGCCTTCGACCCCTTCAAGAGAATAGACCGAGACGGTGTGGGCCAGCTCATCCGGATGGCGACGCAAAAAGGGCGAAGCGTTCGCCCGAACCTCAAGATCGGCATTTGCGGAGAACACGGCGGAGAGCCGAACTCTATCGAGTTCTGCCACATCGTTGGGATGAACTATGTCAGCTGCTCCCCGTACCGGGTACCGGTCGCGCGCTTGGCCGCCGCCCACGCGGCATTAGCGAACGGATAACGAGAGCCAATTCAAAAAAGGCGCCTACGGGCGCCTTTTTTGTTTGCGTCCCGATTGCCTTTTGGGTATTATGCCCTTCCGGAAGCGCTGTGTAGTCATCGCGGCGTAAGCGCTCCTTCTTTGCGCGACAGCGCGATACCCTTGGGAACGCCTGGGAACGCCGAACTTTAGCGTGGCAAGGTTTTTGTAAAAACAAAAGAAGTTTCGCACAGAGAACACAGAGAACACGGAGAAAGGAGGCATTCCCAAGCGCGGCATCGCGGCGTAAGCGCCCCTTCTTTTCGCGACGGCGCGATACCTCGACATCATGGCGGCATAAAGAAAACAAAAAGGGAGGATCGCGGGGCCCAAAGCGGGCATCGCGGCGTAAGCGCTCCTTCTTTTTGCGGCGGCACGATGCCCCGACATCATCGCGGCGTAAAGAAAACAAAAGGGGGATCGCGGGGTCCCGTTGGTTACCCCGCGATTACCCCAAGGCGCTCCTACTGCCCCTCTTCCCCTTTAAACACGTACACCCCACTCGATACGAGGAGCTCTTTTGCGGATACGGTGTACCCGTTTTGAGAGTACGTTGCGAATAAGGTTTTAGGGCTCTTCTCGCTGATTGACTGCTTGATCTCTAACCAGCGGTCAGCTTCGCGTTTCCCGTACTTCCCTTCCGTATCTTTTACGTCGATCCACATTTCGACGTTCCCTTTCACGATCAGGTCGATCTCTCTGTCCCGTAACCCGACTTTGACCGTTTCGCGTTCGAGTATCGTTTTGGGTTTGATGGTGAGATCGATTCCGTTTTCTGCGAGGTCTTTCAGGTTGAACGGTTTCTTGATCCGTTCTCGCACGAGGTATTCTCTGAACTTCCCCTTCTCATAGCTCGTTCTCCCCATCTCCTGGCGGAGCTCTTTGCGTATGTCTGGAATGAAGTTGTCGATTTCGTCCTGGTACAATCTCCGAAATACCAACTCATAGGTTTTGTCCTTCGCGACGGCGTATCTGAATGCGGTACTCCCCGATGAGATCAGGTCTGCTTTGATTAACTTCTGCAGCTTCGTTTCCAGTTCGGAGTCGGTCATATCGAGGTTCAGGTCTTTGATCATCTGCGCTCGGGTGCGTTCTTCACCCGCCTGAAACAGGTACAGCAAGAGCCTCTTCGCGTTTCTTTCGTTCACTTCCACAAAGATTTTCGCGATGTATTCGCCCCACGTCTTGAAAATCAGTCCGCTCGTGATCTCTTGCGTGTATACTTCGATGATGTTATCCTCTTGCACGTAGTCGTTTTTCGTGTTGTGCTTTGACGAGAAGAGCGCTTTGATATACAAAGGGTCTCCGCCCGTGAGGTTCCAAAGCTTGTCTACTCCGACATCGTCTATCTTCGTGTGAAAGATCTCCGCGTATTTCCAAATCGTTTCTTTCGCCTCTTCTTCAGGGAGGTTCTCCAGGACGTTCTCTTCGAACCGCGCCGTGAGTCTTCTCACGATCTCCAACAACCCGTGGACTTCACTCCCCGAAATGATGAGCGGCGCCTCTTTCTTCTCCGCAAGGTCCAGATAAGTCCCGCTCATCGAATCAATCGTATTCCCACGTTCATCGAGCACATAAGCGTTGATGTTTTGGAATTCGTCTATGATTTGGACGATTTTTACGTTTTGAACCGCGGCGATTCCGCAAGGCGCCCGGCTTGCCGCTTCCCACATCTGCCCCCAGTTGTTTATTCTTTCCGCCGCTTCGATGACTTCGTAGGTCTCTTTCAAGCGCTTATTTTCGATTTTTCCTCTTAATGCTTCAAAAGCCTTCGGGAAAGCTACCCACTCGGGCTTGCGTTTGATATAGGCTAAATAATGATTCACGAACGCTGCGAAAAAGGATTTCGAGAACTCTGCGAGATTTGTTTTCATCTCTCTTACGCTGAAGTAGAACGGGATCACACCTGTTTCGGGGCAGCTCCATAAAATATTAAATAATCGCTGCAAGAACGCCGTTTTCCCTTTCTTTCGCCTGGCGACGATCGCGTGGCTCTGCGCGATATTAGCGATCAATCGGTTGTACCAAACTCTCAGAAAGTAATCGAACTCCTTCTTTCTCCCGACGAAGAGGTTGGTATCACCTATCAGCTCCGGCAAGGCGTAGGTTATCGTTTCCGGCATCTTGAACATCGCTTTCACCCGCTTTGTTTATGTTTCATAAGATTATAGCATAGAACGAAAGACTGGGAGCGCCAACTTTTAAGTTGGCATGTCTTGGAACAGAAGAGGTTATCGCGGGGTCCCGTTGGTTGCCCCGCGATAACCCCACTCGGGCATCGGGGCGTAAGCGCTCCTACTTTTTGCGACGGCGCGATACGCTTTTGAGAAGGACATAGGGTGGATCGCGGGGTCGTAGAAACTACTTACCCTGCGATAAACCACAAAAGCATCGCTCCGGCTGCGTGGCTGTGCCGCGCGCTCTATGTGATACAATTAAGCCGACATAAAAATAAGGGGTGAAGACCTTGCCGAGTTTTCGTGTGGAAAAAATCGGGTTAACGCGCTTCGTCGTCATCGACTCAAACCGTGGACCGATCTTGGTCGATACCGTTCCGCTCGCTTACCGGGAGCGCTTTTGGCGTCGTCTGGATCGACAGGGCCTCGCGCCTTCGCGGATCGCCGCGCTTATCCTCACCCATCATCACTCGGACCATACCGGAATGGCCGCCTCTCTGCTCGAAATTAACCCAATGATCCGGCTGATCTTTCACGCCAACGAGGAACAAGCGCTCAGCTCCGGGCGAAATCAGCCTACCGTTTACACGAATCAGAAGGTCGAGAACTTTTCCAAGAAGGCGAATCTGCAGCCCACCTTTCCACCCCTGAAACGCCGACCGCACGACATCGTTTTCGAAGAGGCCCAGTCTCCGATCCTCAGGGATTGGGGAGTCGAGGCCACCCTGTTGCACACCCCTGGGCACACCTCCGGCTCCGTTTGCCTGTTCTTCGATGACGGCACCTTGATCGCCGGGGATACCTTTTCGAATATCCCGCTGAATCCCTTCAAAACTAACCCTTTCCCTTTCGTCTACGAAGATATGCCCGCGCTGCTCCGCTCCTGGAAGTGGCTCCTGTCGAAAGAGCCCGTGACGATCACCCCTTCTCACGGCCGTTCGCTCTCCGTATCGAAAGTTGAAAAAGCTCTAAAAAACCAAGAAACTCAAAGCAATCTCTCCCAATAGAACGCATTTTTCGCATAATCGGGCGCAAGTGAGGAATCTCGCGGTGGATTTTTCTAGAAGAATGGTTTATCATCAAATATGACAGGTGATTCATTCGATAGATGATAGATGATTCAGATATTATGAGGAGGTGCACCATGCGTTTAGCAGGAAAAGTCGCGCTCGTGACCGGTGGCGCGAGGGGGATAGGGAAAGCGATCTGTTTGCTTTTTGCCAAAGAGGGGGCCAACGTCGCCGCTTGCGATGTCTTGGATGAAGACCTCGCGCAACTTGAAAAAGAAGCGGCAGGGCTTGCCGGAGTGGTCAAAGGGTTTCATATGGACGTCACGAACCGCGAGGAAGTCAAAGCGGTCGTCGAGAAAACCGTCGCGGAGTTCGGTAAACTGGATACCTTAATCAACAACGCCGGGATCACCCAAGACGCCTTTTTGCACAAGATGACGGAAGACAAATGGGATAAGGTGATCAACGTCAATCTGAAAGGAACCTTCAACGTGACGCAAGCGGCGATTCCCTACTTGAAAGAGGCGGGAAGCGGCTCGATCACGACGACCTCCTCGATCGTCGGGCAATTCGGCAACGTGGGGCAAACGAACTACGCGGCGACGAAGGCCGGAGTGATCGGGATGACCCTGTCCTGGGCCAAAGAGCTCGCGCGTTTCAAGATTCGAGCCAACGCAGTCGCCCCAGGCTTCATTAGCACCCCTATGACACAGGTTATGCCCGAAAAGATCATCGAATATATGGTAGAAAAAACTCCGTTAAAAATGATGGGAGAACCGGAAGATATCGCCTACGCCTTCCTGTACCTCGCCAGCGACGAGGCCCGATACGTGACCGGGCAGGTTTTAGGGGTCAACGGGGGCCTGACGATCTAACCCCCCTATCCTGTTAGGAGAAAAAGCGATGCCAAAACGGAGAATCCCTCTTTCGACTAAAGGGGAAAAAACCTATCACGATATCCTCGAGACAGCTCAGTCCCTATTCCTCGACAGAGGTTATCACAAGACCTCGGTCCTGACGATCTCGAAAGCGGTGGGGATCTCTCCGGCGGCGTTCTATCAGTATTTCGACTCCAAGGAGACGGTCTTTCGGAAGATTTGCGACCGGTTCTTTGACTTCATCTTTGATTTCGATTTCTCATCCACTGCAGGCGACAGACCGATAGAAGAGCTATTGGAAAAGCTTCTGGACCATTTCTTCGATCTGTTGTGGGAAAACCGGGGCGTTTATAAGGTCTTCCGTGAGGCGGAGTTCATCGATCTCGAAATCGGGAAGGCCTTCTCCGATCGTTTGCACCAAAAACTGAACGGGTTCCTCAATCGAAAGACCTCTCCCGAAGAGAGCCGCGCCTGCTTCTGGTTTCTATGGGGCCCGATCTACTATTTGAGCGGCTTTTGGATCTTGTGGAAGGGAGAACCCGTTTCCTCACAAGTCCGATCGACCTTGAAATCCTTCTTGCTCCACGGCATTTCCCCAGACGAATTCATGGTGAACAAAGAAGTCTACCTTAATTTAGGCGATGCGCAGACCATCGCTCAACAGGTGAAGACGAAAGGAGAAAAAACCCGTGCGCTCGTATTGGAGGCCGCCGAAGCGCTATTCGGCCGGAACGGATACACCGGCACGGGGATCCATCACATTTCTGAAGCCGCTCAGTGCAGCGTCGGGACGGTATACGTCTATTTTCGGACGAAAGAGGACATCCTTCGAGAACTCGTGAAACAGACGAGCAGAGAACTCCGCCACCAGATCAAAGCCTACGCCGCGCGCTTTACCGATCGAAGGGATCAAGAGATAGCGGCCTACTGCGGGTTTCTGCATTTTTTCAGAAACCATCGTTGGATGTACGCGATCGTGAGAGAGGCGGAGTTCGTGGACTCTTCGATTTCCATCTCCTATTACGATTCCCTCCGGAAACCTTATGAAATAGCCCTACAACAGGCGATCGACCGGGGTGAGGTATCATTTTACGAACCCGAACACTTGGCCGCGATCTTGATGGGCATCGGCCACTCGATAGGCTTTTCTCTGTTTCTGATCGAAGATAGGGCGTATTACGACAACCGGAACGTGCTCGAACCCCTATCTCAGCTGATCCTGTACGGACTCAATCGATTTATGCCGTCTCACCTTATGCAAAAACCAGCCAGGAAAAAAACGCAAAAACAAACAATAAAATCGGAAGGCGCGATCGGAGCCGAGACTTCACCCGCGGAACCTTTGATCTCGTCGACCAAAAATCGGGAGGTTGTCACTTGAAGAGGGTATATATCATCGGAGCGAAACGAACGGCTATCGGGGCCTTTGGCGGTTCTTTCAAAGCGACGTCGGCGGTACAACTGGGAGTCGTCGCGGCAAAAGCGGCGATGGAACAGGCAAAGGTCGATCCGAAAGACGTGTGCGAAACGATCGTCGGCAACATACTTTCTGCCGGGATGGGTATGGGGCCAGGGAGGCAGGTCAGCGTTCACGCCGGTATTCCAGTCGAGCGGCCTGGGTTTTCGGTCAATATGCTGTGCGGGTCGGGTATGAAAGCGGTGATGATGGGCGCCGTCGATATCGTGGCGAGAGAGGCCGAAGTGGTCGTGTGCGGCGGGATCGAAAATATGAATATGGCCCCTTATCTGCTCCTACAAGGCCGAAACGGGTATCGGCTTGGCCACGGAGAGGTCTACGATCACGCCGTCCTGGATGGATTGACCGACGTCTTCAATCGCTACCACATGGGAATCACCGCCGAAAACCTGGTCGAAAAGTACCAGATTTCGCGTGAAGCGCAGGACGTCTTCGCGCTGAGCAGTCAAGAAAAGGCCATTCGCGCCATCGAATCCGGTCGTTTCAAAGAGGAGATCGCGCCCGTCGTTCTCAAGGACAAAAAGGGCGATACGGTCATCGATACCGACGAGCATCCCCGCAAAGGGACGACTCTGGAGGGGCTGGCGAAATTGAAGCCGTCCTTTAAGAAAGACGGAACCGTCACCGCGGGAAACGCTTCCGGAATCAACGACGGCGCGTCTATGACCGTTTTGGCATCGGAAGAGGCGGTTAAGCGCCACGGATACACCCCGCTTGTCGAACTGGTCTCTTGGGCGCAGAGCGGTGTGGAACCCAGCATCATGGGAATCGGGCCCGTCGGCGCCATACGGGAGGCGTTGAAACGCGCCAACCTCACCTTGAAAGATATCGATCTGCTCGAATTGAACGAGGCCTTCGCGGCCCAAAGCCTCGCGGTCCTGGCGGATCTGAAGCAAGAGCACGGCGTCTCCCAAGAATGGCTGGACAGTCGTGTCAACGTCAACGGTGGGGCGATCGCGTTAGGACATCCAATCGGCGCGAGCGGCAACCGCATTATCGTCACCTTGATCTATGAGATGAAGAAAAGGGGCGCCAAGCTGGGATTAGCCAGTCTGTGCATCGGCGGGGGCATGGGTACGGCCGTCATCGTTCGCAACGTCTAAAGCGGGAGGTTGCGTATGAGCAGATTGGATAAGATCGGAATCATCGGTATCGGGAGCTACCTACCAGCCACCTATATGACGGCGAAAGACATCTCTTTAGCCACCGGGATTCCGGAAGACGTGATCGACCTGAAGTTCGGGGTTTCCCGAAAACCCATTCCGGGTCCTGGGGACACGACCAGCTATATGGGACTCCAAGCGGCGAAGAACGCCTTGGAGATGGCCAAGGTCTCCCCGCTCGATCTCGACCTGGTCATTTGGAATGGCGCGCAGCACAAAGACTACCCGTGTTGGTTGGCCAGTTTGAAAGTGGCCTACGATTTGGGCGCGCAGAACGCCTGGGGATTCGATATGGAGGCGATGTGCGGTTCGATGATGGCGGGAATGGAAACGGCCAAAAGCTTGATGCGTAACAACGACGACCTGCGAACGGTTCTGCTGGTTTCGGGCTATCGCAACTCGGATTTGATCAGCTTGAAAGAGCCCGACACCTCCTTCATGTTCGACATCGGCGCGGGAGGCGCGGCAATGGTCCTGAAGAAAGGGGCCGATCGGAACATCTTACTGGAATCCGCTTTCAAGGGGGACGGCTCGTTTTCCGAAGGCTGCGTGGTTCCGGTGGGCGGGACTAAAAAATGGCCCCCTGTCGCCGAAGACCTCGATCACTTCCATTTCAAAATCGTGGAGGACCCGAAAGAATTCAAAACCCGTCTCGGAGAGAAGACGATGCCAAACTTCTACGGCGTGATCCGCCAGTCCCTTAAAAAATCAGGTTATACCGAAAAGGATATCGACTACCTGGCGATCCTACACTTTAAAAAATCCGCCCATCTGGCGGTACTAGACGAATTAGGACTTAAAGAGAGCCAAACCACGTATCTTCAAGACTATGGCCACCTAGGCCAAAACGATCAGGTTTTGTCCCTCGAAATCGGACTGCGGGAAGGAAAGATCCGGGATGGGAGTCTCATCGTAATGGTGGGCGCCGGACTGGGTTTCGTTTGGGCCTCGTCCGTTGTTCGATGGGGACCTTCTCGATAGGAGGAGAGCTGTGGAAGTCTTTGCGGAAGCTTATAAATCAAAAAAAACTGACCTTGACCACGTTCTGAAGATGATCCGCTCGGATCAGGTGATCGTCACCGGCATGTGTTGTATGGAAGCGCAATCCTTTCTATCGGAGCTGCACACCATCGCGGATCGTGTCAGGAACGTCCAAGTCTACACCTGTTTGAATATGAAAGAATACGAATTCTATCGACAACCCGGTTTCGAGTCGTCTTTCTTCAACAATTCTTGGTTCCATAGCGCGGGAATTCGGAAATCTTTGAAAGAAGGAATCCTCAACTCGACTTACGTTCCGAACAACCTGCACGAGGCCGGCGCCAATCTCCTCTCTTTAGGGGACCCCGATATTTACATCGGCATGGTGTCCCCGATGGACGAGCACGGGTTTTGTTCCCTATCCCTCAGCGTCACCTATGAGAAAGATGTGATCGAGAGAGCCAAAACCGTCATCGTGGAAGTTAACCCAAATGCGCCACGCACGCACGGCGACACGCAGATCCACATATCTGAGATCGATTACCTGTACGAGGTGGATTATCCCATACCGACACTGCCGGACGCGCTTCCATCCGAAATTGAAAAGGGAATCGCCAACCACATTGCAGAGCTGATCCCAAACGAGGCGACGCTCCAAATAGGTATAGGCGGCATTCCGAACGCGGTAAGCAGGCTCTTGCTCGATAAACGAGAGATCGGGATACACACAGAGATGTTCACCGAATCGATGATCGACCTTTTCGAGGCCGGCGTGATCACCAATCGAAAAAAGACGCTGTGGCCGGGGAAAGCGATCTGCACCTTCGCGCTCGGGTCCAAAAAGATGTACGACTTTGTCGACGACAACCCAGGCGTGTGGCTCTTGCGTGGCCATTACGTGAACGACCCGTATGTCATCTGTCAAAACAAAAATATGGTTTCGGTCAACACCGCCCTAATGGTCGATCTTACGGGACAAGTCTGCTCAGAAGGACTGGGAACCACTCATTACAGCGGTGCGGGCGGCCAATTGGACACCCATCGTGGGGCCTCGATGAGTGAGGGTGGAAAAGGGATTATCGCGCTGGAGTCCGCGACTCGAAAAGGAGAAAGCAAGATCGTTTCGATCTTCAAACCCGGATCGCCGGTCACGGTCCCGCGACACGACTTGGATTGGGTCGTCACCGAATACGGGGCCGTTCGGTTGAGGGGAAAGCCGGTCAATCAACGGGCGAAGCTGTTGATCGGGATAGCGCACCCGGATCATAGAGAAAGACTCAAGAAAGAAGCTCACGAATACGGTATTTTCTAAACGTTAACAAAAAACTCAGGAGGTGGAAGTATGAAAAAGTTGCTCGTTTTGTTGTTAGTGGCTGCACTACTCGTATCCGGATTGGCCTTCGCCGAACCGGGAATAACTAAGGATAAGGTTCTGATCGGTACGTTCCAAGCGCTTTCGGGCCCGGTCGCCTACATCGGTTTATCGATGCGGAAAGGGATGGACGCCTACTTCAATTGGGTTAACGCGAACGGCGGCGTCTACGGACGAAAGATCGAACTGTTGGTGGCGGATGACCAATTCAACCCTGCCAAGACCGTCGTCGAAGTGAAGCGTATGGTCGAGCAGGACAAGGTCTTTTCAATCGTCGGCGGGTTGGGCACCCCCGGCTGTCTTGCCGTTATGAAGTATTTGAACGACAGCAAAGTCCCCTTCGTCTACCAAGGAAGCGGAGCGCTCGGTTTGGCCGTGCCCCCCAACAAGTACATCTTCTCCGTTCAGCCCAACTACTACTCGGTCGAGGGACCGATCGTCGCGAAATACCTGGCGAGAAACCTGGGTTACAAACGCATCGGTATGGTCTACAGAGCGGCCGATGACGGAAAAGAAGAACTCGCCGGATTCCAGTCCTGGCTCGTGTCGAACCGCCTGGAAAAGCTGTTGGTGAAAGCGATACCTGTGAACCCGAACGCGACTTCTTTCGACAACGAAATCCTCGAATTGTTAGGCGCGGGCGTGGATGTGGTATTCCTGTCTATGTACGGGCAACAGCCGCCCAACTTCATGATCCAAGCGAAGCAATACGGCTTGGATGCCAAGATCGTGATGAGCTATCCCAACTCGGACATCCAGGTGATCCAGTTGTCTCAGGGAGCGGCTGAAGGCGCCCAGGCGATGGCTTGGGTATGGTTGGGCGATGCCGATTCCGAACAGTTCCAAAGGTACTTGGCCATCTATCAGGAAACCTTCCCACAAGAGATTCCGAACGCCTACGCTGCCGCGGGCTTTATCGCCGGTGAAGTGTTCACCGAAGGTCTCAGAAGAGCGGGGCAGAATCCCACACGCGAAGGGTTGGTGCAAGCGCTTGAGACGATGAGCGGGTGGCAGGGCTTGATCAGCCCCATCATCTCCTACAAACCCTACAGCGTTGGCGACAACACATGCCGGGTTGGGTTGCAGGCGATGTACGCAATGGAAGTCGTTAACGGCCTTTGGGAAAAAGTCTCTGACTGGATTGATTCTAAATAAGTATGGGGAAACGGGGGCTCTGCGAAGAGCCCCCGTGTTCTCCGTGAGGAGTGAGGTGACGTCGTGGGTTTTTTGGAAGTCAATCGAATAACCGTCAAGTTCGGCGGTCTGGTTGCGGTCAGCGAGATCGACCTCACGGTGGAGAAGGGAGAAATCCACGCCCTCATCGGGCCGAACGGAGCCGGAAAGACAACCCTTTTCAATGTCATCACTCGTGTCCTGCCGCCGACTTCGGGAGAGATCTCTCTAAACGGAAAGAACCTGCTCAAATTGCAGCCGCATCAAACGGTTCAAATCGGCATCTCTCGTACCTTCCAAAATCTGGAGATCTTCCGAATGATGACGGTGAAAGAGAACCTGTTCGTCGGATACCACAATCGGGTGAATACGCGCATCCTTCAGGAGGCCTTCCAAACCAAAGGCTTGCGTGCCGAAGAAGAGAAGGTGCAAGAGAAGGCGATCGCCGTTTCGGATTTTTTGGGACTCAAAAACCGTCTGAACAGTTTTGCCGGTCAGTTGCCTTATGGTCTCCAAAAAATGGTCGAAATCGGGCGGGCGCTGATGATCGACCCGGACATTCTCTTGCTCGACGAACCCGCCGCGGGATTGAACCCGTCCGAAACTCAGGAGCTCAAACAGATCATCCGGAGTATCCGGAAAAAAGGCATCACGATTCTCTTAGTGGAGCACGACATGTCCTTGGTGATGGATATCTCCGATCGCATTACGGTGATGAACTTCGGAAAAAAGATCGCTGAGGGAGACCCTCGAGAGATACGAAATGACCCGGTCGTTATCGAGGCCTATCTGGGGGAGAGTAAGTATGCTTGAACTGAAAGGGGTAAAGCTAAAATACGGGTACGTGGAAGCGCTCAAGGGGATCGACATGCGTGTGGAAGAGCATCAGATCACCGCTTTGCTCGGGGCGAACGGGGCGGGTAAATCCACGACCTTACGCGCGGTCTCCTGTCTCAACCGCATAGAAAAAGGGGAGATCGTCTTTCTCGACGAACAAGTGCATCGCCTGCTGCCTTCGGAGATCGTGCGCAGAGGAATCGTTCACTGCCCCGAAGGGCGAAAGCTCTTTCCCTTTCTCACCGTTCAAGAGAACTTGTTGGCCGGAGCTTATACGCAGAAAGACCGGAATCAGGTGCGAAACTTCCAAGAGAGGGTGTTTACGCTCTTTCCAATCCTTAAGGACCGAAGGAGACAAATGGCCGGAACCCTCTCGGGAGGGGAGCAACAAATGCTCGCGATCGGTAGGGCTTTGATGGCGGCCCCGAAAATCCTGATGCTAGACGAACCCTCCCTCGGATTGGCTCCCAAAGTAGTGGAACAGATTTTCGACACGTTAGTCACCTTACGGGAAGAAGGTACCACGATCTTTTTGGTGGAACAAAACGCCAATGCCGCTTTGCATATCGCCGATTACGCCTATATACTCGAAATCGGAAAAGTCGTTCTCGAAGGCGAAGGAAAGGCCCTGTTGAAGAACGAGAATGTCAAAAAGAAATACCTGGGAGGATAGGTGAGCGCCGTGCTGTTACAACAAATCATACTGGGATTGAGGGAAGGAAGCCTCTTCGCCCTCGTCGCCCTCGGATTGGTCATCGTCCATAAAACCACCGGAGTGGTCAATTTCGCTTACGGGCATATGGGTATGTTCGCCGCCTACATCACCTTCACTTTCTACACCCTCCTCGGGTTCAACCTCTACCTCGCCGTGGCGATCGGAATCACCTTCGCCGTCTTTTTGGGAATCCTCACCGAAAAGTTCCTTCTTCGACCGATTCGGCATCTCTCTCACTCTGCGATGCTGATCATTACCTTAGGGATGTTGATGATCCTGGAAGGGATGGCGCTCCTCTTGTGGAAACAAGACTTCAAGCAGCTGCCCAATCTCATTACCGGTGTGCCATACCGGATCAGCCTGGGCAACTCCTTTCTCATCATCACGAGGCAGGACGTGCTGATCTTCCTCGTGACGACCGCCATCGTTTTCGGAACCTTCTTCTATCTCAAGTACACCAAACTGGGACTGGCTGTGAGGATGGTCTCCCAGAACGAAGAGGCCTCGCATTTGATGGGCGTCAAAGTCGGTCGCGTCTACGGTTTCGCCTGGGGGCTCGGTACCGGGTTGAGCGCGCTCGCTGCGATACTGGCGGCTCCGAAAGAGCAGGTCCAACCGAATATGATGCTCAACCTCCAGATTCAAGGCCTCACCGCCGCCGTGTTGGGAGGGTTTGACAGTTTGCCAGGCGCTATCGTGGGCGGCGTGCTGTTGGGGATCATCGAGCAGCTCGTAGCGAAGTATATCTCCGTTGAGCTCAAAACGGCCCTCGCGCTGATGGTAATCATCATCTTGCTCCTCGTGAAGCCCGAAGGCTTGCTGGGTAAGTCCACGAAAAGGAGGGTTTGATCATGAACGCCAAACGTGATTTTTTGATTTTCGCCGCCGTTCTGATAGCGCTTCCCTTGTTTTTCCTGAACCAAACCTTCCTCTTGAGCATCTTCGGTCAGGTCTTAATCTTCAGCATCGCCGCTCTGGGATTAAACATTTTGATCGGCTTCGCAGGCCAAATCTCGATCGGACACGCCTCCTTCATTGCGGTCGGCGCCTATTTGTCCGCGATTCTAACTAAAAACTACCACATACCCTTTGCGGTGACCGTCTTTCTATCAGGCGGACTGGCGGGGTTGTTCGGCCTGGTCCTCGGCTTCCCCGCTCTACGGTTGAAAGGGTTCTATTTGGCAATCGCCACGATGGCCTTTGTGGTTATGATCGAGCAGCTCTTAGGCTCTTGGAGTTACGTGGGCGGTCACATCGGGATGCGCGATATTCCCAACTTCGACCTCTTCGGATACGTGTTGAAGTCTGATCTGGGCAAGTATTACGTGATCGCCTTCTGTACCTTCTTCCTATTCCTCTTCGGGTTCAATTTCCTGAAATCCAGGACGGGAAGAGCATTGAAAGCCATACGAGAAAGCGAGTTCGCGGCGCGGTCGGCCGGTGTCAACGTCGCAAAATACAAGTTGACCGCCTTCGTCATAAGCGCGATTTACGCCGGTATCGCCGGCGCGTTGTACGCCCATACCATCAACTATATCGCGCCGACGGACTTCGGGTTGGGCGTCTCGATCAACCTGCTGGCGATGATTGTCGTCGGGGGTTTGGCCTCTTTTTCGGGAAATTTCATCGGCGCCATCCTCATGATCGCTATGCCCTTCCTGTTCAGCCGGTCCAACCTCCCGCTTTCGGTCATTTTCGGGATCCTACTCGTCATCGTCGTGCTCTTCTTCCCCCGTGGCCTAGGATACGGGGTGCAACTGCTCAATCTCAAATACTTCGGTATCCCGGCCGCTTGGCTGAGAAGGAAAATAAGGGTTTCATCTGTCGTAGGAGGTAAAGAAATGTACGTGAACCTACCCGAAGGAAAGATGCATTATGAAATCGGCGGAAACCCCACAGGCAAACCGTTGTTTATGGTACACGGGAACTTCGGTTCCTGGCGTTGGTTCCAGCCGGTGATGTCCCGATTGGAAAAGACACCTTTTAAAGGGGTGGCCATAGACCTCTTGGGATTCGGAGATTCCGAAAAACCCGAACGCGAGATCTCTATCCCCCAATATGGACAGGAGCTGGCCGGCTTCATCGACGTCTTCAAGGAAGTAAAAGCAAACCTGATCGGCCACTCACTAGGGGGTGCCGTCATATGGGACTACGCGGTTAACCATCCCGACAGGGTGAACCGTATCCTATTGATCGATCCCGCCCCCGCGGACGGGTTAGTCACACCCGAGGAGTACTACCCCGCGCTGGCATTGTACCGGAACAACCGCGACCTCTTGAAAACCGCGTTGGCCGGAACGATACCCTCAGGAGACCCCGACAAACTCCTGGATAAACTCGTCAACGACGCGATGGTGATGGACCCGCGCGCCTTTACCGAAAACGCCCGAGCCCTGGAGCGCTACAATTACCTCGCGGATTTACACAAGATCCAGTGCCCTGTGCTCATCGTCTATGGAGAAAAGGATCTTTTAATCACCGACAAACTGTTGGCCGAAACACTGAAGCGATTACCGAACGCCAGGGTCAAAGCCCTCCCGGGCATAGGCCACAGCGTCAACGTGGAGAACCCAGACCTCGCCGTACAGATCATCAACGAATTCTTCGGAGGCTGATGGGCGTGTTCTTGGCGTTACGAGACGGCGGAAGCCTGTACTACGAAACCTTCGGCGCTAAAGGGGACTGGATCGTCTTTCTAAACGGCATTATGATGAGCGTTCCGAGCTGGAAGGACTTTACGGGGCGGGTTTCGAAGCATTTCCGGCTATTGCTGGTCGATTTTCGGGATCAAGGGCAGTCGTCCAAGCGCGCCGGGCCCTATCAGTGTGCGGTTCATGTGCCCGATCTCGTGGAACTCTTCGACCACTTGGGAATCGAAAGCGTGCATATGATGGGCGTTTCCTATGGCGGACAGGTCGCTTTGGAATTCTGTCGAGCGCACCAGAACCGTCTTAAAACCCTCGAGCTGGTGACCGTTTTACCGAAAGTTTCGAACTATCTGGTCGCCATGGGGGAGGGATGGGAGGTCGCTGCCGCGTTAAACGACGGCGCGCGGTTTTTCAGCTTGACGATCCCGAGCATCTATTCCGACACCTTTTACGCGCAACGTCTCGAATGGCTAAAAAACAGACAGAACGCCTTCAGGAAAACACTCACCCCGGAATGGTTCGAAGCCTTCATCCGCCTATCTCAGAGCGCTAACCGGTTCGATTGCGAAGACGTCTTGCCCACGATTCGCGTTCCCACACTGGTCTTATGCGCCGAAAAGGATATTTTAACGCCAGCCAAGGAAATGAAAGAGATGGCCAAACTCATCCCTTCGGCTACCGTTTTAGAGATTCCAGACGCCGGTCACGCAGCGTTTTTGGAAAAACCCGAGGCCTTCCTAACCGCCATCATCGGATACATTAAAAGCAGGGATTGACCTGAACGCTGCCATTCCGGAAGTACTTGCTTTATCGTCCGATTAACAAAAGAATCGCTCGGAATGAGCGATTCTTTTGTTGAGGTTTCGTTATCGGATCTCAGTATTGTAGAATGCGTGGAAGCGCCGCAGCCTGCTTGGTCCAATTTTCCACCTGTTTGGCGGTGGGCAGCTTCTGAACCAGGTTTTTCTGTTCGTTGACCTCCACCATCTTTTTGTACAGGTTTTCCGGCTTCCGGGCTGCCAATTCGGGAACGGTGTCCACTCCCGCCAATTCCAGCAATTCGGAGTAGCGGCCGCCGACGCCTTTAATACGCATTAAATCCGCGAAATTTGCCCATTTTAACAAGAGTTTTTCGGAAATGTCCGCCTTCTTCGCAAGTTCCGCTCTCCCTTTCTTTGAGGTACAGGCTTCCAGTAACTGTTCAACCGACTTGATCCCTACCTCTTTGAGTTTGAGTTCGTAGGCTTCGCCTATTCCTTCGATGATACCAAGCTTTGTCATCGCTTTCCCTCCTTTAAAATGTGTGAAAAACGGTTGTCAGGACTGTCTACGCCAATAGACGCGACCGTTGGAATGGTTTAACGTCCCCAGCGCGACCGGCGACCAATTTAGTCTATTATATCACTATCATCGAAAGATAACAAATACATGTTTTGACAGATATGAGTAGTAATAGAGAAATCATATTTCTCATATTTCGTGAGCAAATTTCGGAAGACATCGAAAACCGTCTCTATAAAAAGAGCGCGGTAACGTGTTTGCCGGCTTTTCCTTTTTGCCGCGCAGACCATCATAGGTTCGTGTCATCGATCACGTATTCGGAGTTTTGATTGTCCTTTTGGAGGTCTTCCCGTAAGCGTCGTATGGTCTCTTCCATTTTGAATGGGGGAAGGCCAGCGGGATAGCCGAGTGAAAAACGGATCGAAGAACGGGAGCGGCCTCGGATCACCCGAAGGTGTTCGATAGATAGGCTGGGATCGATTTTTCCTGCGATTTCGCATAAGTGCGCATAAACGCGATCGACGATCTCGGTGTGCGTGCATACCGGATCGACATGGATGACGATTTCGATACCGAGCTGTTTGGAAATTTTACGTTCCAGATCATCGATCACCGAATGAATCTCCACGATGTTCGCCGTATCTGGCACCTCCACATGGATCGAGGCGAGCACCCGCCCCGGTCCGTAGTCGTGAACGACCAGATCGTGGGTTCCCCAAATATACTGGTCTTTAGGTATTAGCACCCGGATGTCTCTTACCAATTCCGGGGACGGAGAGGAACCAAGCAACACGTTGACCGTGTCCTTCGCGATGGTAAATCCGGTCCAAAGGATGAAGGCGGATATACCCACGCCGATGATGCCGTCGAGCGGTGCGGTTGTGGAAGACCCGAAAACCATCGCCGCGACCACGGTGAGTGTGGCGAGCACGTCGTTCAGACTATCGGCTGCCGCCGCGCGATAAACGTTCGATCCGATAGTTTTTCCAATGTACCGGTTGTAGGAAAACATCCATAATTTCACGAGAACGGAAATCAGTAAGATGGTCAATCCAACGGGGTCGAACGAAATGGGCTCCGGGCTTCCGATTTTCTGAAGGGCGTTTGAAAGCAGACTGAAACCGAATCCGAAGATGATGAACGACACGACCAAGGTTGAAATGTACTCGAACCGACCATGACCGTGCGGGTGCTCCTTGTCCGGGGGGCGGTTGCTGATTTGGATTGCGAGCAGAGACACCGTGGAGGAGCCCAGGTCGGTAAGGTTGTTGAAGGCGTCGGCCAAGATGGCGATACTGTTCATCTTGATGCCGATCGCCAACTTCATCACGAAAAGCAGGAGATTGCAGCCTATCCCCAACGCGCCGGCAAGCCGTCCATAGGCTTCCCTCACCCTTTTGTTCGAGGTGGCCGTGTAGTCTTTTATGATTTTTTTGATGATCCAACGGATCAACTCAGGCACCTCCTTAAAAAGAAAACTACCCAGCGGGTTCGGTTAACGGAAACGATCCCGCCGAAAGCGCGCGGCAGGGGTGATGGCTAGCGTCGGGCAAACGGCAATACAGAGATGACACCCCACACAACGAGCCGGGTCCAGAATCGGTTGGCGCGTGCTCCCGTCCAGACGAAGCGCTTGGTGACCGCCATCATCACAGGAGACGGCACAGCGTCCACACCCGACGCACCGCTCCTTATCGAACCTCGGGAACTGTAGGCTATCCCGGTCGAGGTCTTCTCCGGAGACGACGTGGGAGAGGGCTTTGCCGATGACGTCGCTCAGGTTTTTGTAGCCTTGAGAAGCGAGAAAACCGAGTATGCCTTCGATCAAGTCTTCGATGATGCGGTATCCATAGAGCATAACCGCCGTTGTGACCTGGACGTTTTCGCATCCCACCGCGAGGTATTCCATCGCGTCCCGCCAAGTCGTGATCCCCCCCATCCCGCTTATCGGGGCGTTTTTCGCCTTTTCGTGAGATTTCAAGGCTTGTATGAAGCGCAGGGCGATCGGTTTCACGGCCTTTCCGGAATAGCCACCCACGCTGGACTTTCCGCCGACGTCCGGGTCCGACGAAAACGTATCCGGATGGATGCCCATCAAGCTTTTGACCGTATTGATCGCGGCAAGCCCCGTCGCTCCGGCCTCAAAGGCGGCTAAGGCGGAGATTTCCATGTTTCCGGTATTCGGGGTCATCTTCGCCAGAATCGGTAACCGCGTGCCTTTGAGCGCCGCCCGAACGTAAGCCTTCACGAGATCGGGGTTTTGCCCCACATCCGAACCGACGCCATCGGCGGCCATATGGGGGCAAGAAAAGTTACATTCGATCATATCGATACCGGTTGCGGTCACTGCTTGGGCCAATTGGGTCCACTCTTCCTCATTCCGGCCCATAATCGAGGCGACGACGACCTTACGCGGGAAGTCCCGTTTGAGTCTGGCGAGGATGGAGAGGTTCTCGGACAGAGACCGATTCGAGGTTTGCTCGATGTTCTTCAACCCGATTATTTCCCCATTTTCCGCTCGAAGCACCCCAAACCGAGGTGACGTGTCTTTCGGTACGAAGGCGCTGATGCTTTTGTACACTACCCCGGCCCACCCCATCTCGAAGGCTTTGGCGATCATCTCATAGTCGCTGCCAACCACGGAGGAAGAAAGGAAGAAGGGGTTTTCGCACCACACGCCGCAGAAATCCAGGGAACAACTCGGTTCATCGGTCCGATATTCCTGAAAGGAACGGGCTTCCCGCAGGACGAGGGGGATGTCGATCGGTCGGTTGATCTTTCCTTTCAAGCAAGCCGTTTGGCACTCGCGTGCTTCGCACGTCGCGCAAGGTAAATCCTCTGACAGGCGGTTTCGCGCTCCGTTAAGGTTTTCGAATCGAATCGAACGGATAACCCGGTCCGGTTCGAGCCCGGAAGGGCATGCCGCCCTACAAGGCGCGTCCAAACAGAGCAAACAACGGTTGACTTCTTCTAAGGTCGCGAGCCGGCGGAAGGTTTCTTTTTCCATCTTAATCCCCCAAGTGTAGAAAAGTGTGGTGCGCTATCCGGGATTATACGCTCTTTTCGTTCTTGGGGCGATATTTCCGCCAATGGCTTATAGAGGTTCAATCATGAGCCCACGGGTCATATGTCCTGGAAGCGCTTGGGAGCGGACGCGGGGTGCGCCGGCTGGGAACGTCTTTGATGGAGCACCCTTCTGGGAAGGCTGAACTTCAGTTCCGCCGGTTTTTTAATTTTTTGGGAACGCCCTGGGAACGCCGAACTTTAGTACGTCCAGATAAGGCGGAAATGTTCAGCAGGAAGAAAGCAAGCCTGCCGGGGAAAAAGTCAGGACCCC
>MWEM01000014.1 GCA_002071085.1 Thermotogota bacterium ADurb.Bin062
GTCGATTGTAGTGGCCAACTTTTTTGAGAAAGTGGCTTTTATCGCCGTTTGTAGCACTTTTAGTCGAAAGTTGGGCTGGGAACTCCAACTTTTATGTTGGCAGGTTTTTTTCTTTTTCCAGGAGAGCCCTGTCCCTTACCAGTTTTTCTTCTGTGCGCTCTGAGCCCCCTTTGCGAATCCTGTTTTTTTAAAACATGCCAGGCTAAAGTCCGCCGCTCTGGCGGCGCCCCGAAGGCGTTCCCAGGCGTTCCCTGGCGTTCTCAAGAATCTTTTCTCTGTGCCATCTGTGTCCTCTGTACGAACCTTGATTTTTGATCTTTGCAACGAACGAAAACCGGGTATCGCGCCGTCGCGAAAAGAAGGGACGCTTACGCCGCGATGCCCTCACGTAAAAGTGTATCGCGCCGTCGCGAAAAGAAGGGGCGCTTACGCCGCGAGGCCCTCACGTAAAAGTGTATCGCGCCGTCGCAAAAAGAAGGGGCGCTTACGCCGCGATGCCCTCACGTAAAAGGGTATCGCGCCGTCGCGAAAAGAAGGGACGCTTACGCCGCGATGCCCTCACGTAAAAGCGTATCGCGCCGTCGCGAAAAGAAAAGGCGCTTACGACGCGATGCCCTCACGTAAAAGTGTATCGCGCCGTCGCGAAAAGAAAAGGCGCTTACGACGCGATGACTTTATGGTTCATCAAAGACTTTTCGACCGATTTCCCCAAGGGCAGCCACTATAAAAAGACGCGAGGTTGTGGAATTTGCACCCGCTTTTCTGATAGAATAGAGGGCTGGTAAGTCGAGAGAAGGGTTTTAAAACCTTTTTCTAACCATACGGGAGGAAGAGCATGCCAAAGACGCTGGCTGTGGTAGCCATAGGCGGAAATGCAGTCAATAAGCCGAAAGAAAGCGCGACTGCGGAAAATATGTTCCGCAACCTTTCTGTTACGGCCGAGTATTTAATGCAGATGTTGAAAGACGAGTACGAGTTGGTCATTACCCACGGAAACGGCCCGCAGGTCGGAAATATCCTCATTCAACAGGAAGCGGGAAAGGAGAAGATCCCTCCCTTCACGATCGACCTTAACGACGCGCAGACCCAAGGGAGTTTAGGATACGCGATCGCGTTGACGTTGCGCAACGCCTTGCTGCAGGCCAATCATCCTAGAGAGATCTGTTCTGTCATCACCCAAATCGTCGTCGATCCGAAGGACCCGGCATTCCAAAATCCGACGAAACCGATCGGCCCTTTCTATTCTGAAGAAGAAGGGAAGCGCATACAAGAGGAAAAGGGGTGGGTCTTCGTAGAGGACACGGGCAGAGGTTGGAGGCGCGTCGTCCCATCCCCTATCCCTTTGGATATCATCGAAAAGAAAGCGATCAAGCAACTGGTCAAAGCGGGGATCATCACCATCGCGGCGGGCGGCGGAGGTATTCCGGTGAATCGCTTGCCCGACGGCTCATTACAAGGGGTGGAAGCCGTTATCGATAAGGACCGGGCCTCCGCCTTGCTCGCCTTAGAGCTCAACGCAGATATGTTCATCATCCTCACGGGCGTCGAAAAGGTCTATTCGGACTATGGCAAGCCCACGCAGAAAGCCTTCGATACCCTCACGGTGGAGGAGGCGAACCGCTACCTTCACGGGGGCCAATTCCCGAAAGGCAGTATGGGACCGAAGATCGAAGCGGCGATAGCCTATGTGTCCAAGACGGGGAAAAGGTGTTTGATCACCGCGATGGAAACGTTAGGCGACGCGCTGAAAGGAAAAACCGGCACGTGGATCGTTAATTGACGGATCCGCGCGTGACCGGGAAGGGCAAGCCGCCGTTCGCTTCAAGTTCGTTGTAAGAGTGATTCTTCGGTCGATATAGGCGGAGCCAGTCGGAAAACGAGAGCTTGAAGCCTTAGATCGGAGTTGGGGGAAGCGAAATGCTAAAACTATTTTTAGATCCAAAAATGTACCCGTATTTCGAACGGTACCTTCAGCGTTACCGTAACCGCGTCTTCTTTTCCGACAGAGACCTCCCAGACCCCAAAGCAGAGGCGTGGGAGGTCGGCGTTTTCTCAAAAGATTATTTCCCAGGCGCACTCGATTTACAGGTATTACAAGCGCGCTTTCCCTTTTGCTCTCTCTTTTTTTTACCTCACACCGTCGTCTCAACGGACCTGTCTCATGAAAAGATATACCTTTACGATGATGAGAGTATCTTGGCCCACAACGTCTCTCTACTCCTGGAACGCATCCTCCTCATACGGGAGCTGAAAGAGAGCCTATCGCGTAATGACTTTTTGACACACCCTTTCACACAGGGCCCGGCCTATCGCGAGTTCATCCAGTCGCTCCAATCCCTGCGGTGGTCCCCTTTACACCTTCTGATTTTGGGAGAAGCCGGGATCGACAAACTCTCCCTCGTCCAATATCTCTACCCCGGCCTATGCGTCGACAGATTCGATTTTTCCGCGATAGAGGACCCTCTGTTTCCATTCTATATGCTTGGCGACCAATTTTCGGAGGGCTTTTTGAGAAAACCCCATCAATGCGTCTTCTTCGACAATATCCAAGACCTATCCGAAGCGCATCAGCTGTTCCTGTACTCGATAGCGACCCAACGGCGCTATGAGCTCGACGACCACTCCGGTTTATGCGATTACCCCATCCTCTTGGGGGCGATAGAGGATAGGGGGGACATCCGCCGGGTCAAAGAACTCTTCGAAACGGTGACGATTCCGCCTATACGGCAGCGGAAGGCCGATTTGGCCTATTTGATCACGCTAATCTTGAACGACCTCGCCGCGAAGTACAGAAAGGAGGTTCCGCCCGTCAGTATCGAGCTCCTCCTGCTCTGCCAAGAATACCCGTGGCCGGAGAACGAAGCTCAGGTCGTCCGATTTTGCGAGCTCTATCTCCTGGAGGGCGTTGAACGAGCGACCGCCTTTTTAATGGCGGGATTGGACGCGATAGACACCGTCGACAAGCTCCCGAAACTTAGCGCGCTGATGGTGTCTATGAAAGATTGGGTGGAAACCACGTTGATCAAAAAGGCGATGGCTCTGACGAACGGAAACCGCAAACAAGCCGCCCCGCTCTTGGGAATCACCTACAAATCCTTGTGTAAAAAGCTGAACGCGCCGGATCTGAAGGATTGATCGGCGCGATGCTCACTTACCGATACTTAATCAAGGGCGTCGTTCAAGGGGTCGGATACCGTCATTTCGTCGTGAAAATGGCGAACCAGCTGGGCATCAAGGGAACTGTCCGTAACCTGTCCACCGGCGAAGTAGAGGTTTACGCGAGCCTCTCCGAGGAGAGGGTGAGAATATTCGAAAACCTCCTCCAAGAGGGCCCGTTTTTGTCCCGGGTAGAAGAGGTCTTACGGGAGAGCGCGGAAGGGGTCGGCCCTTTCGAGGGCTTCTCAGTCCTCTTCTAAAGGCGAGACCCAATTCCGACTGCCCTTAACCCTCTGCGTCTTAGGGCCGATGGGATTGGGCGACTCCCACAACCTCTCGATCGGCTATCTTCTGGACGAATACAACGGAGAAGAGCTTGTCCTTCCGCCACGAGGGCTTCAGCGGAATTTGCACGTGCTCTTTCTTTGCATTTTCCAATAACTTTACTGTGGTCGTTTGCGCAACGCGGACAACATTGCGAAGAAGCGAACGCCCGTCCGACACCTGGTCTTCTATGAGGAGAACGACGATTTGAGCGTTTTCAAGGGGTGTTTCGGGGCTAAGAGTATATTCAACAAGCCCATCCTTGTAGGTCAGCGAAATGTCGACCGGATTAGAAACGCTCGCGGCTTTCCTATCTGTGACGAGCTTTTGGAATTGCATATAAAAAGCGGCGGAACCTCCGACCTTTCTTTCCACACCATCCAGAATGAACATCGGAATTCCCTCATTCCTATACCAGTTGATTCGGTTGTTCGTCCAATTGAAATCGAAACCGTCATTTTGCACATGATAATGTACTAAGATCACAGACGGGTCAGCATCGTACATCTCATTGACGATCGGATCGAAAGTCCTGCACGGACCGCACCAAGTCGCCGTAAAAGATTCGATCAGTACGTTCTTCGCGGTTGCGGCGAAGGAGAGAGACACGATCAAGAGTATGGAGATAATCCAAGCTTTTTTCATAGAACCTCCTTGCGGTTTATTGATGATATCGGACGGCGAATTCACCTTTCATATCGCCTTTTCTAGCGTCTCCTCACAAGGTTGGAGGCGTATGAGGATCAGCTCTGACTATAGACGTTTTTTTATAGGTTTGGATTTTTCTTTCAGTCGATAGGAAACACCCAAAGCAGAACAAACCGTACACTCGCCGCATTTGATGCAGTCCGTTCCGTTTACCTGAAGCGGAACGTCCAGCCCTTGCGGACACGCTTCGGAGCAGCGGTCGCACCCGACGCAAAGATTCACATTGTAATCTATTTGGAGGGGAGTCACACGATTGAACAAGCCGAGTATCGCCCCGACCGGACACAAGAACCGGCACCAGAACCGGCTCATCCACAAGGTGAAGCCTACGACCACGAGAAAGACGACAATATGGAGGATCGACGCGGGATTAAACGTGGCGATGCCGATCAAGATATTCGGCAGCGTGCCTTCGAGAGTACCTGCCGGACAGATCTTGCAAAATAGTGGGTCTTTGAAAGTATAGGCCAAAGCCAAGGCAACGGCCAAGACGACGTACTTGACCCAGGGGAGTGAGCCGGGTCTTTTCACCCGACCGATGACGTCTTGAAATGTGCCAAACGGACAGAACCACCCGCACCACCCACGGCCGGCCAGCAGCCCGACGAGGGACAGGGAAGCGACGGGGAAGAAAGGGATGTACCGAAAAACTAAAAAGTTCTGGAGCGTCCCCATCGGACAGGCCGTGCATCCCCAAGGAAAGGCGTAACAGTTCAGCCCGGGAAAGACAAAAAAGGACATCGGGCATCGGAAGACGAGACCGCCAAACATCAACAACTGACCGGCGCTTTTCGTGAGCGTCTTCCAAAAGGCGCGTTTTTGTTTTCTGGATAAGGCTTTCTTCATTTGACCTCCCTCAAGCTCTTCAAGAATCGTTCAGGGAAACGCTCGGCGCCGGTGATACGCGCTTTTCCGTTGACGATTGTGGTCGGAACCACCATCGTGTTCCCCGAATACACACCCTTCTCCTCGGCCAGCCCCGGCTGTTTTTGCGCGTCGATGATGACGAGCTCCAAGTTATCACAGTACATCGCCAACTCTTCCAAGAAATCGATCACAACGGGACAGGAGAGACACCAATCCGTATGGAAAACTTCAACCCGTGCGTACGGGATTTTTAAAACTTCCTCGATATAGGCGGCCGTGATCTCGAATGAGTCGGGGACGACTTCCAGGCCGACACAGGAGATGCAGAGGGTCGATGCGATCGAACGCACGGTTTCGTGTTGATACAGACGTATGCCGACCCACCCGGTCAGGGCGATGAGGATGACGACGAAAACGAAGGCTTTTTTCGTGCGTGGCCAGAGCCAGACACATAGGAGAGCAATCGCGGCGAAGTACGCGGCCTCACCGAGTACGCGCACCCATTTTGGGAAGCGCTCGGGGCGAATCACGATCTCCTCTTCCCGATATTGACAAACGTCGCCTTCGCAGAAGGTGTACCTGACCTTCACGTCAATACGCTCGGCTGTCCGTTCGACGCCCACCCGTTCGACGTAGGTCTGACCGCCTTCCACCTTCTCGATCTCCACGCGCGTCTCGAGACCGGGCAACAGAAGGGAAAGGTTCTCGTAATAAACGAGAGGAGAAGAATTCCGGATTTTCAGCACTAAAAATAACCCGTCGGTGCGTTCGTACTCCGCCTCGAACGAAAGGGCAGCGAAAAGGGAGCATGAAAGCGCGAGGATAGCGAGAACCCATAACCTGCGCCTGAATTCTCGACTCACGACGTTTGAACGCATCGCATCTTGTGTTTTCATCGCGTTTCTCCTTTATTCCAGGCATAGAGCGTCAGCCCGATTAAAATCGAGTTCGCCAACATCGAGCTGCCGCCATAGGTGAAAAACGGGAGGGGGACCCCGGTCACGGGCGCGAGGCCCAAGACCATCGCCACATTAAAAAAGGTTTGGAAAAAGAAGATCGAAAAGACGCCGAGCAAGCAATTCCGTGCGAAACCCACTTTGCGCCGCGCCTCCAATAGAATCGCCAGCAGGAGAATCACCCAGATTCCGATGAAGAAACAGAGCCCTAAAAAACCGCGCTCCTCCGCGAAAACTGCCAAGACGAAGTCGGTGTGATCGGCTGGGATATATCCGTAGATGTTCCCCGGCCCCTGCATGAATCCTTTTCCGTGCAGGCCTCCCGAACCGACCATCGTGATCGACTGTTGCGTGTGGTAATAGGTGTCGGGGGCTTTCTCCGGATACAAGAAGGCGATAATCCGCGCTTTCTGATAATCGCGAAGACCGAAAAACCACAGAAAAGCGCCTAAGAGGCCTCCCGCTAGAACCAGCCGGAAAAGCCGACCCCGATCTTCCTCGTTCATCCAGTATAAAACGAAAAGCAGAAAGAGGAAGATGAACACGGTACCGAAATCCGGTTCCAAAAAGATCAGGAAGGCGGTCCCTAGGGTGATGCCCACGGGGATCGCCATAAAAAAGAACCCGGGTCGCAACCTGTCGAAAAGCGCGGATAGAACGATCACCATCAACGGTTTGGAGAGTTCGGAGGGTTGGATACTCCCTAAAGGAGTTTCAAACCAGCGAGAGGATGAGTTGATCTCCTCTCCATAACGCAGGACGGCGGCGAGACTCGCGAAGATGATGACTAAATAGAGGGGCCAAAACCGTTCCAAGCGAAGCTTGGAAAAGAGAAAAAAGGTGATGAAAGCCGCCGCGAAACCGATGAGGCTCCAATTCACCTGATGCGCGGGCAGCTGCATAAATTTCGAGTTGAAGGTGGCGCTGACCAGGTTTTGGTTGCCCATCACCGTCAACCCGGCCGCTAGAGCGATGACGACGAGCGGAAAACCGTAGCGTTTGGAGGAAAAGAAAAGGCGGCTTTCGCCACCTATCCGATCCGTCAAACCCAAAGACCTCATTCCTTAACGAGCTGTAGAATGGCCATTTCGGCCGCGTCCCCGCGTCTTTGACCCAGCTTCAATATCCGTGTGTACCCCCCCGGGCGATACATATACAGTTTGGAAATCTCATCGACGACTTTGTTGCAGAGTTTCGTATCCTGGAGGAATGTGTACAGGTGTCTTCTGGCGGCCACCGTGCCGCTTTTTCCTTTCGTGATAGCCTTTTCAACGTAGGGCCTGACGGCCTTCGCCTTCGGAAGGGTCGTCATAATGCTGCCGTGTTCGAAGAGGTCTTTCATCAGGTTATGGATAAGGGCTTTTCGATGATCGCTGGCCCTACTTAACGCATTTATTTTATTTCTGTGCCGCATAAGGTTCGCTCCTTTCTATTTCTTTTCTTCTATCTCTTCGTAAGTGATGTGAAACAGGGTTTTAAGCTTTTCTTGAACCTCGTCGAGCGATTTTTGGCCAAAGTTCCGGATCTTGAGGAGTTCGGAAGGCGCTCGCGCCAGCAGATCCCCTATGGTATTGATTTTATCTCGTTTCAGGCAATTGTTCGACCGCACGGAGAGTTGGAGCTTCTCGATAGATAGGGAATGAACGTCTTCCACGATCTTTTCTTCAGGGGGCTCCGCCTTTTCCACGGGAGGGGGAACGATGGCTTCGATTTCATTTTCTTCTTCTTCGATGTCTTCGACGATGCTTTCGACCTTTTCATCGATCTCCTCTTCGACTTCATCCGCGATTTGAGAGGTGTCCGGCGCGCTAAACAACGCGGTGTCGATACCCTCGACCTGCTCCAGATCGGATCCTATGATTTTGAAATGCTCTATCATAATATCGGAAGCCACACGCAGGGCTTCCGTCGGCTTGATATTGCGCTTCGTCCAGATCTCGAGGACTAGCTTGTCATAGTCGGTCTTCTTCAGTACCCGCACGTTCTCCTGACGGAAGTTAACGCGGACGACGGGGCTGAAGACGCCATCGATGGGAATCATTTGGATATCATCCGGTTTTTCTTGTTCGGAGATCGGGACGTAACCCTTGCCGATCTGCGCGTACATATAGACCTCAAAACGGGCGTTTTCGTTCAAGGTAGCGATATGGAGGTTAGGGTTCGTAATCGTGACGCCGGCCGGACAGAGGACGTCTTTACCCGTTACGATACACGGACCGCTTTTCTTTATCGACAGCTCGATCTCTTCGTCCATTTTCAGCTCTTTCCGCAATTGGATTCGTTTGATATTCAAGATGATTTCCAAGATATCTTCGGCAACGCCTTCGATAGAATCGTACTCGTGGAATTTATCCGGAAACTTGATCTTGGTGATCCCAAGCGCCATGATCGAGGAGAGCAGAACCCTGCGCAAGGAGTTTCCCAAGGTCGTCGCATAGCCTTTTTCCAAGGGAGCGAGAATAAATCTGCCGTAAAAATAGTCCCCGTCTTCTTTCTGCTCCTCAACCACTAGCTTTTGAGGCATCACGTACTTCAACATTCTCTTTTCCCTCCTGTTAAATGATGGTAAGAACGGAAAAAGAAAGGACGATTCTTTTCCATCCCCGCCAGTTTTACTTCGAGTACAATTCCACTATGGATTGTACGTCTAACGGTAACTGGGTTTCTTCGAGGTTGGGAAGACGGAGTAAGGTTGCCTTAAACCCATCGAAGTCAATATCGAGCCAGCCGGGTGTCCCGCGGGTTTTCGCCGCTTCGATGGCGTTTTGGATCGGTTTGATGGATCTGCTCCTTTCGCTGAGCTCCACCACGTCGTTCACGCGCAAGAGAAAGGAAGGGATGTCCACTTTCTTCCCGTTAACCTTGAAATGCCCGTGGTTCACCAACTGTCGAGCTTGGTCTCTAGATACGGCGAAACCCATACGATAGACGACGTTGTCAAGCCTGGATTCCACAAGTTTGACCAAGATCTCCCCAGTGACACCTTTCCTCCTACGCGCTTCTTCAAAGTAATTGGCAAATTGACTTTCGAGAACGCCGTAGATTCTCTTCATCGATTGTTTCGCACGTAATTGCGCGCCGTATTGAGTCAATTTCTTCGGGTTGCTTTTTCCGTGTTGTCCGGGGATGTAGGGCCTTTTTTCAAAGGCGCACTTGGCTGTACTAAAACAGCGGTCCCCTTTCAGGTATAGTTTTTTGCCTTCTCTTCTGCACAATCTGCAGACAGGGCCAGTATAGCGTGCCATTCAGCTTTCCTCCTTTAAGTCGATAGCGACTGCGCCTTTCATCGGGTTCCTATGGAAAATGGGGCGGGGCGTGCCCGTCCTTATTGTAAGCCTCTTCTTTTTTTCGGACGGCAACCGTTGTGGGGAACGGGGGTCGAATCCTTTATCGTCCCGACTTCCAATCCCGCGGCTTGCAAGGTTCGAATGACCGCCTCTCGTCCGGGGCCAGGGCCCTTCACGATGACATCCACACGCTTCAGCCCATACTTCACCACTTCTTTACCGACTTGGTCGGCTGCCAGTTGGGCAGCGTAGGGCGTGCTCTTTTTCGAGCCGGAGTAACCCACCGTTCCCCCGCTGGACCAGGCCAAGGTGTTTCCGTAGGTGTCCGAAATAGTGACGATCGTATTGTTATAGGTCGACTGGATATGAACAACCCCTTTATCGACCGCTAGCTTTTTCTTCTTCTTCGTTTCAGGTTTTTTTTGCGCCATCGCCGGAC
This sequence comes from Thermotogota bacterium ADurb.Bin062, assembly GCA_002071085.1. Classification (GTDB taxonomy): domain Bacteria; phylum Thermotogota; class Thermotogae; order MWEM01; family MWEM01; genus MWEM01. Next base: position 9,738 of record MWEM01000014.1, read on the forward strand.
CTCCTCTTAAGCCTTGCTTTTTGCGCGACCGATTCCGGGCTTGTGCCCTTTCCTCGTTCTGGCATTGGTTTTCGTTCGTTGACCGCGTACGGGTAGTCCCAAACGATGTCTGAACCCCCGATAGCTGCCTATCTCAATCAACCGTTTGATATCTTTTTGCAACTCTTGTCGGAGTTCCCCTTCCACTTTGTAGTTCTCGTTGATATGTGTGGTAATCTTTCGGATTTCCTCTTCGGTCAGGTCCTTAACCCGCTTGTCTCGGTCCAAATGCACTTCCGCGATGATCTTTTCCGCCCGCGTCGGACCGATTCCGTACAGGTAACGCAAGGCCACAAATAGCTTCTTTTGGTTGGGTAGTTCTACCCCTAACACACGCGCCATCTACAGATAACCTCCCTTTTTCCGTTAGCCTTGTTTCTGATTGTGCTTTCTGTTCCGCGAACAGATAATTTTGACGATGCCTTTTCTTCTGATGATTTTACAGAAATCGCATCTTGGCTTAACAGATGCTCTCACTTTCATGGTAAACACTCCTTTCGATTTTCCACTATCTCAGGCTTTTTTTCGATAGATAATTCTTCCTTTTGTGAGGTCGTAGATCGACAACTCCACGACCACCGTATCGCCCGGCACGAGCCGGATAAAGTTCTTTCTCATCTTCCCGGAGATGTGCGCCGTCACCAGATGGTTGTTGTCCAGAATCACTTTGAACACGGCGTTCGGTAGGGCTTCGGTGACCTTCCCTTCCGCTTTGATCACATCGTTTTTATCTTTTGCCATTCTTTCCTCCGACGGCTTGGTTACGCATACTGACCCCCCTAGACACGTTTTCCGCCTCAAAGGCGGGTTAGATTCCGGACACCATTGCTGCATAAGGCCACAGTATCTTCAAAGTGAGCGGACAACGAGCGGTCCATCGTCACCGCTGTCCACCCGTTTCTGAGCAAGTCCGTTCGCCAGTCTCCCACAGACACCATAGGCTCGATCGCCAAGACCATACCTTCTCGCAAGATCGTACCGTTGGAGGGTTCTCCGAAGTTCGGTATCTGAGGGTCCTCGTGAAGGTTTTTACCGATCCCGTGTCCCACATAATCCCTGATCACGGAAAATCCGTGTCTTTCGACCCAGGCTTGTATCGCATGCGATACGGCCCCTAAAGGCTTCTTTGGCGTAACCTGCTCTATCGCTTTGTCTAGCGCTTGAAAGGTGATCTCCATCAGTTTCTTCGCCTCGAAAGAAACCTCTCCGATTGCGAAGGTCCTGGCGGCGTCGGCGTGATAGCCGTCTTTGAAGGCGCCAACGTCGATCGAAACGATGTCCCCTTCTTTTATCCGACGGTTCTTGGCCGGCATACCGTGCACGACCTCTTCGTTCAAAGAAATGCAGGAGGCGTACGGATACCCGCGATACCCTTTAAACGACGGGGTAGCCTCCTGAGACCGTATGAACTCCTCTATCCAGATGTCGATCTCTCGGGTGGTGACCCCCGGTCTCAATCGTTCGCCGGCCAGTTGTATCGCGAGGCCGACGATTCTTCCGGAAACCGCGATCTTCTCGATCTCTTCCGGGCGCTTCAAAATAATCAAACTTCTTCTTCCTTTTTTCGCAAAGTGCTATCTCTTTCAAGAACCGTATTTACTACAACCTCTACGGTTTTGTCAATAGTGGCGTCAGAATTTACTGTAACGATCAGGTACCTATTCCGATAATATTCGATTAATGGAAGGGTGTTCTCCCGATAGACCGTCATTCGTTTGCGGATGGTCTCTTCCCTATCATCTTCCCGCTGGATCAAGGCGACCGGGTGATCGTCGCACAGGCCCTCCTGCCGCGGTTTTAATCCGATCAGATTGTAGACTCTCCCGCATTGGGGGCAGATCCTTCGATTGGACAAACGCCGGACCAACGCGTTTTCTTCTATTTCCATCACAAAGACGAAATCCAGGCGCTTATGGCTTTCGGCCAGGATTTCGTCCAAGGCTTTCCCTTGGGCGATCGTTCTCGGGAAGCCGTCTAAAATGAATCCCTTGCGACAATCGGCCCTCTGGAGACGGTCTTTGACGAGTTCTCTCATAATCTCGTCGTTTACGAGCAGCCCCTGCTCCATCACCGCTTTAACACGGGTCCCCAAGTCCGTAGACGACGCCACAGACTCTCGGAGCATATCGCCGGTGGAGATATGCGGTATCCTCAAATAGGCGCCTAATCGGGAGGCCGCCGTTCCTTTGCCGGAACCGGGGGCCCCCAAAAAGATCGTATGATAGGTGAGTTTCTGGCGGTTGGGCATCCTACGCTCTACCTTTGAGTCGGCCTTTCTTCATGAACCCCTCGTAGTTCCTCATGATCATATGCGCTTCCATCTGCTGCAAGATGTCCAGCGCGACTCCTACGGCGATGAGGGCGGAGGTTCCGCCGATCCAGATATTCACGCCGAGCGTCGAGGAGAGCAGGTAGGGCACGAGCGCCATGATGACTAAAAAGACCGCCCCGATGAAGGTCATCCGGTTGAGGATGCGGGTAAAATACTTCTCCGTCGGCGCGCCCGGGCGTATACCCGGAACGAACCCTCCGTACTTTTTGATGTTCTCGGACACATCGTGGACATCGAAGGTCGCCATGCTGTAGAAGTAGGTGAAGAACAGAATGAGAATCGCATAGATCGGGAGATACAGATACCCATTGGTGCCGAGCCATCTTTTCACGACTTCAGAGCCGGACAGCTGGGCGATGGCCGAGGGGATGACCATAATCGCCTGTCCGAAGATGATCGGGATAACCCCCGCTTGGTTGACTTTGATCGGGATGTACGTCGTCTGACCACCGTACACCTTTCTTCCGGTCACGCGCCGCGCGTACTGAACGGTGACCCTCCGCTCCCCGAGCTGGGTATAGATGATAGCGATGATGATGGCGGCGATCACGGCGAGGAGGATAATCCACTCCATAATCCCCATCTGCCCAATGAGCGCTTGACCGACGTAGCTCGGGTATCGAGAGACGATACCGGCGAAGATCAGAACGGAGATTCCGTTGCCGATGCCTTTCTCGGTGATCCGTTCACCCAACCAGATGGCAAACATCGTCCCGGCCACAATCGTCAACGTGGACACGAACATAAAAAAGAAGGGAGAGATGCCCTCCACGATCAGCGCCGGATTCCGAGAGATCGACACACTCAATATGAACCCCTGAAGGAACCCCAAGAAGAGCGTCAGATAGCGCGTGTATTTCTCAAGCTTTTTCTTGCCCTCTTCCCCTTCTTTCGAGAGCTCTTTCAAAGAGGGGATGATGCTCATAAACAGCTGCAAGATGATGGAGGCGTTGATATACGGCGTCACGCTCATCATCAGTATGGAAAACCGTTCGACGGCTCCGCCGGCAAAAACGTCATAGAAACTAAACAAGCCGCCGGCCGCGCCCGATTGAAACCCTTGAAACACATTTGCCCATTCGGACAGGTTAATACCCGGAATGGGGATATAGATCCCCAAGCGGTAAACGATCAGCATCAGCAAAGTGAAGATGATGCGGTCCCTTAATTCAGGAATGCGAAACGCGTTTCTAAAGGCTCTCCACATTTATATCACCTCGGCGGATCCGCCGGCAGCCACGATCTTTTCCTTCGCGCTTGCGCTGAACTGACTCGCTTTAACCGTCAAGGCTTTGCTGAGCTGACCTACGCCGAGGATTTTGATTCCGTCTTTGACCTTATGGATCAATCCTTTTTCGAGCAACGTTTTAGGAGTCACTTCCTCGTTCGCTTGAAAACGGGTGTCCAAGTCTTCGAGATTAACGATGACGTATTCCTTTTTGGTAAAGTTCTTGAACCCGCGCTTCGGGGATCTCATAAAAAGCGGGGTCTGTCCGCCCTCGAATCCGGCGCCGATCTTGCCCCTCCCGGAGCGTGAGCCTTGACCTTTGTGCCCTCTCGTCGATGTCTTTCCCATTCCAGATCCGGGGCCGCGACCTACCCGCCGGCGCTTTTTCATCGAGCCGGGAGTGGGGGTCAAATCTTCTATCTTAAGGGTCATTCTATTTCCTCCTCTCTGGACGATAGGTTTTCGGAAAGCCGTTCTTCGAATTCGACGGCTTCCACCTTCACGAGGTGCCGCACGGTGTTCGCCATTCCCATAATGGCGTCATTCTTGACGTGGATGACCGAATCGTTCATCTTCCGTAAACCCAGCGAGCGAACGGTCAACTTCTGGTTCTTGGCGTACCCGATCGGACTTTTAATCAAAGTAATCTTCACGTGTTCCATTTTGAATCACCCCTTGTTGCCGGCGCCGTGGAAGACTTCCCTCAGAGTCAAGTCTCTCTTGCTCGCGATCTGAGAGGGGGACCGGAGGGATTTCAAACCTTCGAAGGTGGCTTTGATGACGTTGACCGGGGCGGTCGAGCCCAAGTTTTTCGTCAGGATATTTTTGACGCCCGCCAGTTCAACGACCGCTCGAACGGCGTTCGAAGCTACGATACCCGTTCCGGGAGCCGCCGGTTTCAGCATGATTTTCGCCGAACAAAACTTTACCATCACCTCGTGAGGAATCGTTCCTTTGACGATCGACACCTGAACCATGTTCTTCTTCGCTTCGGCGATGGCCTTTCGGATGGACTCCGGCACTTCTCGGGCGGATCCGATCCCGATTCCGACCTTGCCGTTTTTGTCTCCGACAACGGCCAAAACCCGAAAATGCAAGTTCTTTCCGCCGGCTACGACCTTGGTCGTCCGTCGGATTTCCACGACACGTTCTTCGAGTTCGAACTCCTCTTTCTGGAACGTGTCTTTCAGTTCTTCCTGCCGCACTCTCATCCCTCCTGCTAAAACTTAAGCCCCGCCGCGCGGGCGCCGTCTGCCAGTTCCTTGATCCGACCGTGGTATCGGTATCCGCCTCGGTCGAAGGTGACTTCCGCGATACCCTTTTCCAACGCTTTTTCAGCGATCTTTTTCCCTACGATTTTGGCCGCTTCCTTGTTCCAAGTTTTTTTCACTTCACCCGAAACTAGGATTTCCCGTGAAGAGGCAGACAGGAGCGTCACACCTTGGGTGTCGTCGATCAACTGCACGTAAATGTGCTTTTCGCTCCGAAAAACTGCCATTCTGGGTTTCGAGCCCGTTCCATTTATTTTTTTTCGAACGCGGATATGCCGCCTTTTGCGCATCACGCGTCGATCAGTCTTCGTCAACACAACCACAACCTCCCTTCATCGTCCCTAAACCTTCTTACCGACTTTAACGACAACCGTTTCGTCGGAGTATCGAATCCCTTTCCCACCATAGACCATCGGCTCTCTCCACTTGCGTATGTTCGCGGCGACCTGTCCGACCTGTTCCTTGTCGGCCCCCTTGACGATGATTTTGTTCGGGGCCGGCACACTAAAGGTGATACCGTCGGGCGGCACGACGACGACTGAGTGCGAATAGCCCAAGTCCATTTCCAGGTTCTTTCCTTTCATCGCAGCTTTGTACCCGACGCCGACGACGTGCAGCTCCTTCTGAAACCCTTCCGTGACGCCGAGGACCATATTGCGGATGAGAGCGAAAAACGTCCCGGTCATCGCCCGGTAGTTTTTGGATTCGGCAGGTCTTTTCATCATCTCCAGATCGGGATGCACCGTGATCTTCCCTCCTTCGACCTTCACGCTCACAAACGGGTGCAGGCTTTGAGAGAGCGTACCGTGGGGGCCTGTGACGGTCAAGGCGCGGCCTTCGAGGCTGACTTTGACGTTGGCGGGCACGGTAATCGGTTTGCGGGCGAGTCGAGATAAAACGTGCAACTTCTCTTTATCTAAAGCCATGGTACTCCTCCTATCTCCTCTACCAGACGTAGGCGATGACTTCGCCGCCGACTCCCAGTCTTCTTGCTTCCTTATCGGTTATAACTCCTTTGGAGGTTGTGATGATGGCGATCCCGAGACCGCCTTTCACAGGAAGGATCTTGTCGTGAGACAAGTAGATGCGTCTCCCGTTCTTAGAGACTTTTACCACCCCGTTCAGCACCTTCTCCCTCTTTCTACGGCTTCCCTTGTACCGCAAAATAATGCGGATAATTCCCTGCTTGCCGTCTTCCATGTATTTATAGTCATGGATGTAGCCTTCTCTCTTTAGGACTTCGCAGATCGCCTTTTTCAGGTTGGAAGCCGGGATGTCAACCGTCTCTTTCAACACTGAATTCGCGTTACGCAGTCTTGTTAACATATCAGCGATAGGGTCACTCCACACAGCCTGCTCCTCCTTTCTTACCAGCTGGATTTCTTGACGCCCGGAAGTTTGCCTTCCAACGCCATCTTTCTCAAGCAGCATCTGCAAATCCCAAAGTCCCGGTATACCGAGTGGGGTCTCCCACAAATCTTACACCGAGAATACTCTCTGACCTTATACTTCTTGGGACGAGACCAGCGTGCAACCATCGATTTCTTTGCCATCTTTACCCTCCATCCTCAGCCTTTTTTGAACGGCAGGCCAAGAGAACTCAACAGCGCTTTGGATTCCTCGTTGTTCTTCGCGCTGGTTACGATGATGATATCCATTCCCTGTATCCGCTTCACTTTTTCCGCGCGTATCTCCGGAAAGATGATCTGTTCCGATAGTCCGAAGGAGTAGTTTCCCTTACCGTCAAAGGAGTTCGGGTTGAGGCCTCTGAAGTCTCGCACCTTCGGCAAGACGATGTTGAACAGTTTGAACAGGAAGTTTTCCATGTTTTTCCCGCGCAGAGTGACCTTTATCCCGACGGGCATTCCCTTCCGTATTTTGAAGTTGGAAATCGCCCGTTTCGCTTTCGTAATCACCGGTTTTTGGCCCGTAATCAACATCAGCTCTTCCGAATGGTTCACGAACAGGTCTCGGTTTCGCGTTCCCTCTCCCACCCCCATGTTCACGACTACCTTCATCACTTTCGGGACTTGGAGCGGGTTTTTGTAATGGAACTTTTTCATCAGTTCTGGAACGGTCACCGACCGATAGCGCTCTTTCAAAGGGCTGACAAAGGCGACGTCAGGTCCCGGGCTCGGGTGTTTTGTATCCGCCGTTTCTTTCTTCTCTTTCTGTTTTTTTGCGCCTTGCGTTCCGGTTGCGGCCGGGGTGGTTTCGCCCTGCGCTTTAGGTTGCTTCTCGACCTTTTCTTTCTTTTCTCCCATAGGGAACTTGATAATAGAAAGTCCTTTCAGGGACCTTCCTACCAAGCGCCACCTCCTTTATTTTCTATCGATCATTTCCCCGCATCGTTTACAGACACGGGCTTTCGTGCCGTCTTCGAGGGCCTTCCATCCAACCCGAGTCTGCTTGTCACAGCTAGGGCAAATCAGTTGAACTTTAGACACGGCAATCGGGATATTTTTATCGATGATCCCGCCGCTTTTATCCTGTTGCTTTGGTTTCTGATGCTTCTTGACCGTATTCACCTTATCGACGATGACGGTCGCATCCTTCGGGATCACGGAGATGACCTTTCCCTTCTTTTTCCGGTCGCGGCCAGCTATGACGAGCACGAGGTCATCCTTCCGAATGTGAAAGTTGTATTTTTTCATTCTCATTCCCCCTACAACACTTCCGGCGCCAGGGAGACGATTTTCATAAAGCCTTTTTCGCGCAGCTCCCGAGCCACTGGTCCAAAAATTCGGGTCCCTTTCGGAACGTTCTGCTTATCGACGATGACCGCCGCGTTGTCGTCAAATCGGATGTACGTGCCTTCCGGGCGTCTGATCTCTTTGTGCGTACGGACAACGACGGCGCGGACGACCTCTCCTTTTTTAATGTCGGTATGCGGGAGGGCTTCCTTGACCGTGCCGATGACGATATCACCGATAGAGCCGTTGGCGCGGTTTGAACCGCCCATAACTCGGATGACCAGGATTTTTTTAGCGCCGGAATTATCGGCCACCGTCAACACTGATTCTTGTTGAATCATCGACCGGTCACCTCCGTTTGACGCACGCTTTGGAGGGCTTCGTTCTCTTCTGAGTTCGCCAAGTCAGCGGCCAAACCGGACTTCCCGCGCTGCACGATCCTGGTGAGGATAAAATGCTTATCACGGCTGAGGGGACGACACTCTTGCGCTTCGATCACGTCACCGACGTGGCATATCTCTTCTTCGTCATGGACTTTGTACTTTTTGGTTCTCTTCACTTTTTTCGAGGTGAGCGTGTCTTTGACGTAACGAACCGTACTGACCACAACGGTTTTCTGCATCTTGTCGCTCACCACCGTTCCTTCTATCTTCCTCGACATCCTCCTCACCCTCCCTTACTTCTGTGAAGCGAGCTCTCGTTCGGTCAGAATGGTTTTGATCCTAGCGATATCCCTTTTGACCGATTTCATCTTGTTGGTATTGTCTAATTGTTTCAAGGCTAATTGGAAGCGTAGGTTCATCAGGTCTTTTTTTAACGCCTCCATCTTTTGTACCAGCTCCTGGTCCGTCAGACCTCTAATCTCCTGAGCCTTCACAATTATTCACCTCCAATGGCATGTCTTGCGACGATCTTCGTTAAGATTGGAAGTTTTGCAGAGGCCTTTCTCAAGGCAGCTTTGGCTAGGTCGTCGGGAACTCCTTCGATCTCGAAAAGGATTCTACCGGGTTTGACGACGGCGACCCACTTTTCGACGTTTCCCTTCCCCTTGCCCATTCTGGAATCCGCCGCTCTTTGAGACACGGGCTTGTCGGGAAAGATACGGATTACAACCTTACCCGAACGTTTCACCGTGCGAACCATCGCAACGCGGCAGGCCTCGATCTGTCGGGCGGTTACCCAGTGTGGTTCCAACGCTTTGAGCCCCCAGTCTCCGATTTCGACGGTCGCTCCACCTTTGGCCTTCCCCTGCATGCGCCCCCGCTGTTGCTTTCTATATTTCACTCTTTTCGGCATTAACATGGTCTTTTCCTCCTATTCACAAGAAATCGCTGCTAAGGAAACGCTCTTCCCTTCTCGCGCGGCGAGGGCGCCTCGCTAGTTGGTGACGTCTCCGTGGTAAATCCACACTTTGACCCCGATGATGCCGGTTTTGGTCCTCGCCTGTGCGAACCCGTAATCGATGTCGGCGCGCAGCGTCTGTAGAGGAATCCGACCTTCGCGATACCACTCGGTCCGCGCGATCTCGGCCCCGCCTAACCGACCCGCTACCATCACTTTGATGCCAAGGGCCTTGTTCATCATGGCGTTTTTCATCACGCGTTTCATCGCTCGCTTGTGGGTAGTTCTCTTTTCTATCAGCGCGGCCACGTTTTCGGCGACCAATTGGGCAACTACTTCGGGTGTTTTAATCTCCTTGATGTTGATGATGACCTCGCGTTTGGTCAGGTCATGAATCTCGTTTCGGATTTCGGTGATCTCCGCACCTTTTTTCCCAATCAGAATCCCGGGTTTAGCGGTCGCTATCGTGACGATCATCTTGTTCAGACTCGGCCGTTCGATCTTGACCTCGTCGATATCGCCGCTCGCCTCAACGGTCTGGCCATTTCGCAGTTTCAATTTATATCTTCTTTTAGAAATATGGTTTCTGACGGCTTGGTCCTCTATCAAGAGCTCGGAGTAGCGCTTGCCGCCAAACCATACCGATTGCCAATCTTTGGATACTCCTAAACGAAAGCCTCTCGGGTGGACTTTTTGACCCACGGTCACAATCACCTCTCTCAGTTTATTCTGATGCTTTGGATTGGTCTTGCACGACCACCGTAATATGACTCATCCGTTTTTGCAGGATGTCTGCCCTACCTCTACCTCTCGGCCATACCCTCTTCATCCTGGGGCCGTCGTTGACGAAAGCTTCGGATACGATCAGGTGGTCGACGGAAAGCTGAAAGTTGTGTTCCGCGTTCGCCACTGCGGACTTCAGCAGCTTCAGCACGATTCTGGCCGGTTTTTGAGGGGACAGCTCGAGGATCGTGAACGCTTTGTCCACCTTTTGGCCACGTATGGTATTGACGATCGATCTGGCCTTGCGCGGGGAAAGCCTAAGATGCTTCGCGGTCGCCGCCGCCTCGATGACGGGGGTTTCGCGTTCGCGCTCTTTCCTTTCGGCGTGGAATATAGAACGTTTAGCGTGCGCCATAGACAGTCACTCCTCTACCTTACTTCGCCTTTTTTGGCTTTTTTATCGGCATGGCCACCGAATCGTCTCGTATAAGAGAACTCTCCCAGCTTGTGTCCGACCATGTTTTCGGAAACGTAGACCGGGATATGTTTGATACCGTTGTACACGGCCACCGTGTGTCCGACCATCTCGGGAATTATCGTTGAGGCCCTGCTCCAGGATTTGATAACTTCCTTCCTTCCCGCCTGGTTCAACTCCCGGATCTTTTTCAACAGTTTCGGATGGACAAAGGGGCCTTTTTTCGTTGATCTGCTCATCTTTCCTACCCCCTCCTATTATTTTTTGGTTCTTCGGCGAACGATGAACTTGTCGGAATTGCGTTTTCCTCTTCGGGTCTTATACCCTTTGGCCGGCGTACCCCAAGGGCTCTGCGGTTGTTTGCCGCCCTTGGCCTTCCCTTCTCCGCCTCCCATAGGGTGGTCGCACGGGTTCATCGTCATCCCGCGAACGGTTGGCCGAATGCCCAGTCGGCGCTTTCTCCCCGCTTTTCCGTGGACGACGTTCGAGTTGTCCTCGTTACCCACCGTACCGACAGTAGCGTAACAGGCTTCTCTGACCTTGCGAAGTTCTCCGGACGGCATTTTCAAGAGCGCGAAGCCGCCCTCTTTCGCCATGATCTGAACGGAACTGCCCGCGGATCGGCTGATCTGGGCGCCTTTACCGGGGACGAACTCCACCGCGTGCACCAAAGTCCCAACCGGTATGCGCTGTAGGGGTAAAGCGTTTCCCAAGCGAATTTCCGCATCCGGGCCGCTCATCAATTCGTCGCCGACCTTCAAATCTCTCGGAGCGAGGATATAGCGTTTTTCTCCATCTTTGTAGACGAGCAATGCGATACGGGCGCTGCGGTTCGGGTCGTATTCGATAGACTTCACTTTCGCCGGGATGCCGGTCTTGTTTCTTCTAAAGTCGATGATGCGATACTGTCTCTTCTGACCGCCGCCCTGATGACGCGTCGTGATCCGACCGTGATGGTTTCGGCCCGCTTTGCTTTTCAACGGTTCGAGCAGAGTCTTTTCCGGCTTCGTGTTTTTCGTCAACTCCGAAAAGTCCGGAAGAACCGTGAAACGTCGGCTGGGGGTAGTCGGTTTGTATCGTTTAAGTCCCATAGATCTCTCCCCTTTCTACCTATCGAAGACTCTGAAGCTCGGGTATCGAATAACCGTCCACGAGTTTCACAACGGCTTTTTTCCAGCCGCGGGTCTTTCCCCGCGTCACGCCCCGCTTCTTCGGTTTTGGTTTCACGTTCAAGATGTTCACCTTGTCTACCCGGACGTTATAGATCTTCTCTATGACAGACTTCACCATATATTTGTTGGCGTCGGTGTGGACTTCGAAGGTGTACTTGCTATCTCCCATCATAAACGTGGTCTTCTCTGTAATGATCGGGCGCAGTAGAACATCCATATCGGTCAATCTAACGGACATTGCCGAGCACCTCCTCAATTTTGGCAACCGTGCCTTTCGTCAAGATCAGCTTTTCGTGGTTGATGATGTCGAAGACATTTAGACCATCGATACAGACCTCTCCTTCGGGTAGGCCCGGGTTGTCCGCGATGATTACTTTCGTTTTGGGTAAGTTCTTTCCGGACTTAAGAACGTTTTCATAGGCGACCTTTTTGTACGGCAGCACGAACAGAGTTTTCAGGCCGGTCAATTCGAACTTGTCCAAAAGTTCTTTCAGTTCTTTGGTCTTGGGGGCCTTCATCGTCAAATCCTCCAAGACGATGAGGTTTCCCTCTTGAAAACGGACACTGAGGGCTGATTTCAACGCGTCTCGTTTCATTTTTTTGTTCAGTTTTTTGCTCCAATCCCTCGGTTTCGGACCGAACGCCACGCCTCCGTGTCTATGGTGCGGGCTCCTCAATGTCCCTTGACGAGCTCTGCCTGTATGCTTTTGCGGAAAGGGCTTTCTGCCGGTTCCGGCCACTTCCGCTCTAGTCTTCGTACAAGCCGTTCCCTGTCGTCTGTTGGCGAGCTGCATATCGATATATCGAAATAACAGGTCTTTGTTCGGGGTCACGTTGAAAATATCGTCCCGTAGGGTCAAGTCGCCAACTTGCCGTCCGCTGAGGTCGAGAACTTTAATGTCTGCCACAATGGCTCCTCCTTCCTAACTGTATTTACTTCGCCTTCTTAAGGTTCACCCTCACCGCTTTTCTCAGCATAATCAGACCGCCGGGCGCACCCGGGACGGCCCCCCTGAGGGCGATGAGATTGTTTTCCACGTCGATGCGCACGATCTCCAAGTTGTGCACGGTCACGCGTTCGTTTCCATAGCGTCCGGCCATCTTCTTCCCGGGAAAGGTCCGCCCGGGATAGGTATGCTGACCGGTGCTTCCGGCCTCTCGGTGAAACTTCGACCCGTGGGAAGCTTCTCCCCCGCTGAAGTTCCATCTCTTCATCACTCCCGTCGTCCCTCGACCTTTGGTAATCCCGATGACGTCGACCTTCTGCCCGAGTTCGAATAGGCCGAGGTTCAACTCTTGCCCGAGTTGATAATCGTCAGGATTGTCCACCCTGATCTCTCTCAGGTACCGCATAGGCCTCACGTTCGCCTTTTTGAAGTGCCCTTTCATCGGTTTGATCGTGCTTCTTTCTTTCTTCTCCTCAAACCCGATCTGTATCGCGTCGTACCCGTCGATCGCCTTCACCTTTTTCTGACACACAAAACACGGTCCAGCCTGAATGACCGTCACCGGAACCGACTCGTTCCCTTTGTAAATCCTGGTCATCCCGATCTTTTTCCCTAACAACCCGCTCATTTGAGCACCTCCATCGGTTCACTAAGACTTAATCTCGACATCGACCCCTGCGGGAAGGTCAACTTTCATGAGAGCTTCCACCGTTTTCGGACTGGGGTTTAAAATGTCTATGAGCCTTTTGTGTACTCTTTTTTCGAAATGTTCTCTTGAATCTTTATGTATATGCGGCGATCGTAATACGCAATAAATCGATCTTTCAGTCGGTAACGGAACCGGACCTAAAACCTTCGCCTGTGTCGTCTTGACGATATCTACGATCTTTTTTGCCGATTGGTCCAATAGCTCGTGATCATAAGCCTTTAACCGGATTCTGATCCGCTGCGATGCCATCTATTGCTTCCCTCCTCTTTCCTGAACGAAGGAGAGCGCGGCTCTCCTTCGTAGAATGGTGTGCTATGCGATTACTTGCGCGATAACTCCGGAACCGACCGTTTTTCCGCCTTCGCGGACGGCAAAACGCTGCCCTTGTTCCATCGCTACCGGTTTGATCAATTTGATTTCCATAACGAGGTTGTCGCCTGGCATAACCATTTCGACGCCTTCGCCCAAGTCGACGATCTCACCGGTGATGTCGGCCGTCTGCATATAGAACTGAGGCCGGTAGCCTTTGGAGAAGGGTTTGTGTCGGCCGCCTTCGTTTTGTTTCAACACGTAAATGTTCGCTTTGAAATGGTTGTGAGGGGTGATGGATCCGGGTTTGGCCAAGACTTGACCTCGCTCCACCTCATCCTTTTTGGTGCCACGGAGCAAGCAGCCCACGTTGTCTCCGGCGATCCCGGCGTCCAAAATCTTGCGGAACATCTCGACACCGGTCACGACGGTCTTCTGCGTGGGGCGCAGGCCGACGATCTCGATATCTTCGCCGGTCTTGATGATGCCGCGCGTAATTCTTCCGGTCACGACGGTTCCTCTACCCGTGATCGTGAAGATGTCTTCGACCGGCATCAAGAAGGGCTTGTCGCTTTCTCTCTTGGGTTCGGGGATGTGTTCGTCGCAGGCTTTCATCAATTCAAGGATCTTCTGGTTCCATTTATTGTTGATGTCGTTCGATTCCAAAGCCAACAAAGCGGAACCTCTCACAACCGGGACATCGTCTCCGGGGAAATCGTATTTGTTCAGGAGGTCTCGCACTTCCATCTCCACGAGATCCACGAGCTCCTCGTCGTCGACGGCGTCCACTTTATTTAAGAACACCACGATGGCCGGGACGTTGACCTGTCTGGCCAACAACACGTGCTCGCGGGTTTGGGGCATCGGACCGTCTGTCGCAGCAACGACGAGGATCGCGCCGTCCATCTGTGCAGCGCCGGTGATCATATTTTTGATATAGTCGGCGTGACCCGGGCAGTCGATGTGGGCGTAATGCCGATTTTCCGTTTGATACTCCACGTGGGTCACGTTGATCGTGATGCCCCTGGCCTTCTCTTCGGGGGCTTTGTCGATTTGATCAAACGGGATAAAATCGGCGGTGCCTCCCATGCTGAGCGTCTTGGTGATCGCGGCCGTCAAGGTCGTTTTCCCATGGTCGATATGGCCGATCGTTCCAATGTTTAGATGTGGTTTATTCCTGGTAAACTTCTCTTTTGCCATTCGAATCTTACCTCCTCGGTTAAATGATTGTGCTTGTTTATCCTCTTAATCTCATTATTTTTTCCAACGTCCTAGCGTCCACCTCTCGGTATTGATGGAATTGGATCACGTGAGTCGCGCGCCCCTGACTGAGGGACCGTAAAATCGTCGCGTAGCCGAACAGTTCGCCCAAGGGTACCTTCGCTTCCAGGATACGCGCCGTTCCCCGACTGTCGAACTTGTCCACGCGCCCCCGACGGGTATTGATATCCCCGATGATGTCCCCCAAATACTCCTCCGGGGTGGTGATCTCCACTTTCATAATCGGCTCCAATAAATAGGGCGAGGCTTTCCTCAGCGCTTCCTTGATCGCCAGGGACCCCGCGATCTTGAAGGCCAGTTCGCTGCTGTCCACCTCATGGTAGGAACCGTCCAGTAGGCTGACTTTGACGCCGACCACCGGGTACCCGGCGATGATTCCGTTCTCCAGCGCTTCCTCGATACCGGTTTTGACCGCCGGTATGAACTCGTTCGGAATCGTCCCGCCGAAGATACGGTTGACAAACTCAAACCTGAGCCCGTCTTCCAAAGGTTCGACGGCGATTTTCACGTGCCCGTATTGGCCGCGCCCGCCGGACTGACGGATGAACTTACCTTCGGCGTGCGCCTGACCACGTATGGATTCGCGATAGGTCACCTTCGGTTGACCGACTCGGATATTCGCGGCGTACTCGCGCTTCAACCGGTCGACGGTGATCTCCAGATGCAGCTCTCCCATACCGCTCAAAATGGTTTGCGCGCTCTCTTTATCCACGTGAACTTTCAAGGTCGGGTCTTCCTCCATCAGGGAGGACAGCCCTTTCGACAGTTTGGGTTCGTCGTTTTTGGAGTCGGGCTCGATCGCAATCTGTATCACCGGCTCCGGGAATTCGATCTTCTCTAGCAGGAAGGGGTCGTCTTCCGCTGTCAACGTATCGCCAGTGGCCGTAAACTTCAGGCCTATCACGGCGACGATATCCCCAGCGACGCTTTCGTCGATGTCCAAGCGGTTGTCCGCGTGCATCTGGATCAGTCGGCTTACCCTTTCCTTTTTGTTTTTGTTGACGTTCAGCACGTACGAGCCTTTCCTCAAGGTCCCGGAATAGACTCTCAAATAGGTCAGACGCCCGACGAACGGATCGGCCACCGTTTTAAAGGCGAGCAATCCCAGCCTCCCCTCAGGATCAGCCGAAAGCTCGAAAGGCTCCTGGCCCCTGACGGCTTCGGTGGGAGGCACGTCTATCGGAGAGGGCAGATAGTCGACGATCGCGTCGAGTAAAGGCTGGATCCCCCTATTCTTGAAAGCGCTCCCGCAAAAGACCGGTACGATCTTTCCGGAGATCGTCGCCTCGCGTATCGCTCTCTTCAATTGATCTACCGATATTTCTTGCTCGGTGAGGTACAGCTCCATGATCTCGTCGTCATAGGACCCGACTTTGGTGACCAATTCCTCTCGAAGCTCCTCCACCTTCTCCACCATCGATTCTGGGATCGGAGACTCTTCCATTTGGAGTCCTTCGAGGTCTATCCACCGAAGCATCTTTCTGCGGAGGATATCGCAGATCCCTTTGAAGGCGTCTTCGACGCCCACAGGATACTGCAACGCGACGGGGTTCGCGCCCAACCGCTTTTTCATACTCTCCATCGACATATCGAAGTCCGCGCCGATCTTATCGATCTTATTAAAAAACGCGATCCGCGGGACGTGGTATCTATCCGCTTGTCTCCATACGGTCTCCGATTGGGGTTCGACACCGGAGCAGATATCGAAAACCGCGACGGCGCCATCCAACACTCGGAGGGAGCGTTCCACCTCGATCGTAAAGTCAACGTGCCCGGGTGTATCGATAATATTGATGCGATGTTCTTTCCAAAAACAGGTAGTGGCGGCGGAGGTAATCGTGATACCCCGCTCTTTTTCCTGCTCCATCCAGTCCATCGTGGCCGTGCCTTCGTCCACGTTACCAATCTTGTGCTTCTTCCCGGTGTAATAGAGGATGCGCTCCGTCGTTGTCGTTTTACCGGCGTCGATATGAGCCATAACGCCGATATTCCTTACCCTTTTGGTCATCATAGCATTAGGAGACATCACAGACCCTCCGTCATTCTCGCGGAGTCATTACCATTTGAAGTGCGCAAATGCTCTGTTCGCCTCGGCCATTTTATGTGTGTCTTCGCGTTTCTTCACGGCGTTGCCGGTGTTCTCGTAAGCGGCCAAGATCTCTTCCGAAAGGCGCGTTTTCATCGGGCGACCTTTTTTAGAACGCGAGGCCTTGATCAACCACCGAATGCCCAGAGAGGCCTTTCGGCGCTCGGTCACCTCGACCGGAACTTGATATGTCGCGCCGCCGACGCGTCGCGGTTTTACCTCGACGACCGGTTGTATGTTATCCATCGCCTTTTTAAAGACTTCGAGCGGTTCCTTCCCCGTTTTTTCACGAATCACGTCGAAGGCGCCGTAGACGACTTTTTGCGCGACCGCTTTCTTCCCGTCCCACATAATAGAATTGATCAGACGGGTGACCATCAGGTCATTGTACAACGGGTCAGGTATCGTTTCTCGTATCTCGGATCTTCTTCTTCTCATTCCATACTCCCCTTTACCCCATCACTTAGGGGTTTTCGCTCCGTACTTGGATCTGGACTGTCTCCTGGCTTCTACCCCTGCCGAGTCAAGCGGTCCCCTGATGATTTTATAACGAATCCCAGGTAGGTCTCTAACACGGCCCCCGCGGATCAACACGACGGAGTGCTCCTGCAAATTGTGTCCCTCGCCCGGTATATAAGCGGTAATCTCCGTTCCGTGAGACAGTCGGATTCTCGCGATCTTTCGCAATGCGGAGTTGGGTTTCTTCGGAGTCATCGTGGTCACACGCACGCACACACCGCGCTTCTGCGGGTTCCCGGCCAGCGCGGGAGCCTTCGACTTGGTGATGACCTTCGCTCTCCCTTTCCTCACTAATTGGTTGATTGTTGGCATTAAAAAGATGAAGGAAACCTTCTCCTTCCAGCCCTCCTTTCGGCTTCTTTAATAAATACGGCGTATTGTACAATTAAAGCGGGCGCGTTGTCAACCGCACCCGCTTACTCTAATTAAAATTTACCTATTCGCCATTATAAAGTTACTATTGATCCGGCCTTCCGCTTTTTTGGCTTTTCATAGACGCAGACCGGGCACGGTTCTTTTCGGATGTGCCTTAAAAATTCTTCGCGGAAGTTTTCGATAATCGATCGCAAGGGCATCGGCACCGCCTGCCCCAAACCGCAGAACGACGTTTCTTCCATCGTGTCCGCGAGGCTCAGCAGGAGGTCCAAATCACTTTCTTTCCCTTTACCCTTAGAGATCGAATCCAAAATCGACACGGCCAATCGGGTTCCCTCGCGGCAGGGGGTGCACTTTCCGCACGACTCGTGCTCGAAGAACTCCATCGCCACTTTCGCGGCTTCCACGGCGCAGGTGTCCGTATCCATCGCCAGGATGACCCCGGAACCGATCGAGACGCCGAGCTTCCCCGAATCGAAGTCCAATTTGACGTTCAGCTGATCCGGGCGGACGAACGTGCCGGCCGTTCCGCCGGTTTGCACCATCTTCAGGTCTTTGCCACCGGGTAAGCCTCCGCCGTAACGGTAGACGAGATCGTAAGCGGTGGTTCCCATCGGGACCTCCACGAGCCCCCGATTTCGTATGTTGCCAACCAAGGTGAAGACCTTCGTTCCCGAAGAGGACGCGGTCCCAATCTTCTTGAAGGCCTTCGGGCCGTTCAAGATAATCCATGGCACGTTCGCGAACGTCTCGACGTTGTTGACCACGGTCGGTTTCTGATACAGTCCCGCGACGGGGGGGTAGGGCGGTTTGAACCTCGGACGGCCGGGTTTGCCTTCGATCGATTCGATGAGCGCGGTTTCTTCGCCGCAGATGTAGGCTCCGGCGCCCAAACGAATGGTCAGATCGAAACTGAAGGCAGTTCCGAGGATGTTCTGTCCCAGAAATCCCCACTCGTAGGCATCCTGTATGGCTCGGTTCAGGTTATCGATAGAGCCGTAGTACTCGCCCCGGATGTAGATATACCCTTTTGAGGCCCCCACGCTGTAACCGGCGATCGCCATCGCTTCGATCACCGAGTGCGGGTCCCCTTCCATAATCAACCGGTCCTTGAAGGTGCCTGGTTCTCCCTCGTCAGCGTTACACAGGATATACTTCACATCGGAGTCGGTCTGGGCTGTGAACTCCCACTTTCTTCCCGTGGGAAATCCCGCGCCTCCACGGCCTTTGAGGCCGCTCTCCTTGAGGATATCGATAACATCCTTCGGTTTCATCGCGCTCAGAACCTTTCCGAGTGCCATATACCCGTCTCGGGCGATATACTCCTCGATCTGGAGCGGATCGATGACCCCGACGTTCCGCAATACGATGCGGGTTTCGACCGTCATCGCGTCTTCTTTCGGGAGGTCCTTCTTGATGATCTCTTCGTCGATCATCAGGGCAGAAACGGCCCTGCCTTTCAAAAGGTGCTCGGAAACCACCCTTTCCACGTCTTCTTTGGAGCGAACCTCATAATAGATACCGTCGGGAAAGATCGACACGAGCACGCCCTCTCGATAGATGCCAAGCGAGCCGGTCTCTAGCACGTCCACCATCGAATCCAGGTTGTACCGGTGGACCAGCTCCTGAAAGAGTTCCTTGTAATAACGGGCTCCTTTCAAAATGCTGCCGGAGTCCACGGAGACCAAGACGGTTTGAGCTTTCATACTCCCGCCTCCCCTCTGGCGCGATAGTCGGCCAAGATTTCGGCGACACGGTCTACGGTCAGGTTACCATAGAACTCGTCGTTGATCATAATCACCGGCCCGACGCCGCACAAACCGAGGCAGCCGGTTTTTTCCAAAGTGAACAGACCGTCCTCCGTGGTCCCTCCGAAACCGACTTTCAGTTCTTTGAATAGGGCGTCGATGATCTGCGAGCCTCCGGTGACGTGGCAAGGCAAGCTGTTGCAGACGCGGATGACGTATTTTCCGCGCAACTTCGTAGAGAACATCGTGTAGAAGGTGAGCACCTCGTAGACTTTCGAGAGCGGCACCTTCAGCCGTTCGGCGACGAGCTCCGCCGCCTCTGAGGGAACAAAGTTTTGGTACACGTCCTGCACTCTATGTAAGCAGTTGAGAAGGATATCGCCCTCTTCCAGGCTCTGTTCCTTTTCGACCGCTTCGATAATCTCTCTCACTTTTTCCAAGGTCTGATCCACAACCACGGTACACCTCCCTGAAATCTGTTTTTGTGTTCTTTAGCTGCTCTTTCGCCCGTAGAACGGCGCGCCCTATATCGGGGTGATCTTACTGATCGCGCCGAACCGGCACACCTCGATACAGCTTCCGCATCTCGTGCAGATCTCGGGGTCGATCCGGTGCGGTTTCCTGAGCGAGCCGCTGATGGCGGCGACGGGACAGACCCTCGCGCAGGCAGTGCACCCGACGCATTTGGATTCGTCGATATGGTAGCGGATAAGGGACCGACACACCTTCGCGGGACATCTCTTTTCTCTTATATGCGCTTCGTATTCATCCCTGAAGAAGCGGATGGTCGAGAGAACCGGCTGCGGAGAGGTTTGCCCGAGACCGCACAGCGAAGAGTCAATGATCGACTGCCCCAGGGTTTCCAATCGCTCTATATCGCCTTCCTCGCCTTCCCCATTCGTGATTCTTTCCAGGATTTCGTACATCACCCGGTTTCCCTCTCGGCAGGGTGTGCATTTTCCGCACGACTCGTCGACAGAGAACTGCAAAAAGAACTTTGCGACGTCCACCATACACGTGTCTTCATCCATGAAGACCATACCGCCCGAACCCATCATCGTACCGATGGTTTTCAAGGTCTCGTAGTCGATGGGCATATCGAGGTGTTCGGCCGGAATGCATCCGCCGCTGGGACCGCCGGTCTGGACGGCCTTGAAGCTCTTGTTGTTCGGTATGCCGCCGCCGATATCGTAGACGACCTCTCTCAGCGTGATTCCGATCGGGACTTCCACCAATCCGGTGTTCTTTATCTTTCCGGCCAAACAGAAGACCTTCGTGCCCTTGCTTTTTTCGGTTCCGATACGGGTGAACCATTCCGGTCCATTCAGGATGATCGGTGGGATGTTGGCGTAGGTCTCGACGTTGTTGTTCAACGTCGGCTTATTCCAGACGCCTTTCTGAGCCGGGAACGGCGGTTTGACGCGGGGCTGCCCGCGCTTCCCTTCGACGCTCTCGATCAACGCGGTCTCCTCGCCGCAAACGAAGGCCCCCGCGCCCATCCGTATCTCGAGATCGAAAGAGAACCCGCTGCCCATAATGTTCTCACCGAACAACCCGTATTCTTTCGCCTGTTTGATCCCTTCGGTCAAGCGTTCGATCGCCAGAGGGTACTCGGCTCGGATGTAGACATACCCCTTCTGCGCGCCGACAGCGTAACCGGCGATGGCCATCGCCTCCAGCACGCTATGGGGATCGCCTTCCAAGATGGAACGATCCATAAAAGCCCCGGGGTCCCCCTCGTCCGCATTGCACAGAACGAACTTTTCCTTCCCAGGGACCTTACGGGTCAATTCCCACTTCAGTCCGGTGGGAAAACCGGCGCCCCCGCGACCGCGCAGGCCGCTCTTCTTGAGCGTGTCGATCACCTGCTCCGGCGTCATTTCCTGCAAAACCTTGCGCAAGGCGAAGTAACCGTCGCGGGCAATATACTCCTCAATACTCATCGGGTCGATCACGCCCATATTTCGCGTGGCGATCTTCACCTGTTTCGTAAAAAACGGGTGATCGTCGTAAGCGCTCGTGATCTTCACCTTCGTGCTCGGATCCACGAACAACTTGCTTTCCACGATCCGACCCTTCAGCAAATGCTCGGAAACGATCTGCTCCATATCGGACGGTTTCAGTTTCTGGTAGAAGACTCCCTCCGGGTAGAGGATCATCAAAGGCCCCGCGTCGCACATCCCCATACAACCCGTCTCGACCACTTTCACGACGTCTTGCAGGGCGTACTTTTCCAGCGTCGCCCTCAGAGCTTGCAGGCAACTCTCTTCACCGGAGGAGATACACGCTCCGCCGGCGCACAACAGAATCGTGTTCGTCGCCGCTCTCGCCTCCACCCGCGGGGCAGGCGCTTCGCTAGCGATCGAAGTCTTATCGGTAGCGCTCATCTATATTTCTCCTTTTTTTACCATCAGGTCGCTGACGACCTTACCACTTAAGATATGCTGCTGGACGATTCTTCTGGCCTGCTCCGGAGTCACGTGCCCGTAGATGATCGGCGCCTGCCCCTCCATATGCACTTCGACTGTCGGCTCGACTTCGCACAGACCCATACAGCCCGACTGCACGACCGACATATCGTCGACTTTGTTATCGGCCAGCTCCCTAACGATCGCTTGCAAGGTATCCTTGGCGCCCGCCGCGATACCGCACGTGCCCATAGCGACGACGATCTTACCCTTCTTCTCGGTATCCCGCATCTGTAGATCTTTGAGCGATTTTTCCTTAATCTTCATTAATTCTTCTAGGCTTTTTACCTTTGCCATAGTCCGATCACCCCCGATATTTTTTCAAAATCTTCGGTACTTCATCCGGCGTCACGCGGCCGAAGAAATCTTTCTCTCCGATAAGAACTACGGGAGCCATACTGCAGGCGCCCAAACACCTCACCTCGTGAATCGAAAACCGCCCGTCTTGCGTCACTTCCTCGATACCGACCTTTAGCTCCTCTTTAAGGCGCTCCAAGACCCTATCCGCGCCTTTCACATAGCAAGCGGTTCCCAAACACACCTTAACCTGATTCTGTCCTCTGGGTTTCATCGTGAAATAATGATAGAAGGTAACGACGCCGAAAACCGTGCTTTCGGGAATTCCCAACTGTTTGGCTATGAACGCCTGCACTTCAGCCGGGAGAAAGCCAAAAAGACTCTGCGCTTTATGCAAAACCTCTATCAAGGCTCCGGGCCGGTGACGATTCTTCTCAATGAACGCGTCCAGCTCCTGATAGAGGGTCTCATGCCGGGCGCATACCGTACACTGCTCTAGGGACAAAGAAAACACCTCCATAGTGATCCATATACCGATGATCTTCCTTACTTTTCCGAAGGCAATTATAACATAACCGAACCGGAAATCAACGGAAAAAAGGAGCGGAAAAGCGGATTGTCAAAGGCGCGGGCCCCTCTGGGGGCGCTTGGGAACGCCTGGGAACGCCGAACTTCAGTTCGGTATGTCTTCTGGGAACGCCGAACTTTAGTTCGGCATGTTTTTCCCTTCCTTTCAAAAGGAAAGAAAAGAAGAAGTTGCGCACAGAGTACACAGAATGCACAGAGAAACGCCCTGGGAGCGCTTGGAAACGCCTGGGAACGCCGAACTTTAGTTCGGCATATTTTTAGAAAAGTAAAAGATGGTTTCGCACAGAGAACGCAGAGAACACAGAGAAAACATAAACCTGGCGTTGACTCACGAAAACACATCTCTTCTTTGTGACCTCCTTGCCCTACGTGTGAGCTTTTTTTCAAGACATGCCAACTTAAAAGTTGGCGTTCCCAATCGTATCGCACCGTCGCGAAAAGAAGTGGCGTTTACGCCGCGATGACTACGTGGGCTAAAAACTATGTGATAGATTCTGTCTTTGTTTCTTGAGTACACCCCATAACTTGATATACACACCAGAAAATCAGATGACCTGTCTTTATGATATAATTCCAGCAGACCACTAAATATACGAATTCAGGAGGTAATAAGGTATGCAGATCAATGCTTTCATAGACGGGAAGCCGTATTCTTTCGACCGGCCGATGACGGTGTTGGAAGCTTGCAAGGAGGCCGGAAGGGAGATCCCGACGATTTGTTACCACCCTTCGGTAAAAAGCATCGGCGCTTGTCGTATCTGCGTCGTGGAAGTGGAGGGTTTTCGGAACCTTCAAGCCGCGTGTACGCTTCCTCTGTCTGATGGCATGAAGATCAAGACCCAATCCCCGCGCATCACGTCTTCGCGGAAGATGAACATCGAACTACTCCTCTCTCGACACCCCAACGTGTGTATGACCTGTGAATCGAACGGCAATTGCAAACTTCAAGCCCTGGCTTATGAGTACGGCATAGAAGAACCCGCCTACGGTGTGCAGTTGCGCGGGCTCGAACCGGACGATTCGAGCCTGTTCATCTACCGAGACCTGAACAAATGTATTCAGTGCCAGCTCTGTGTCCGCGTTTGCGATGAGGTGGAAAATATGTCCATATACTCGATGGCCTATCGCGGATACGAAAGCCTTCCGGAACCTCCATTCGGCCTCCCCCTGGGGAGCTCCCAATGCGTGTCGTGCGGGCAATGCGCGTCGATTTGCCCGGTTGGGGCGATCGTGGAAAAACCCAGTATGGGCAAAGCGCGTTGGTGGGAGTTGAAAGCGGTCAAGACGACCTGCCCCTATTGCGGCGTCGGGTGCCAGCTCGACATGTACTACCACCCGAAAACCAACGAGATCATCAAAGTGATGCCGTCCGAAGAGAACCCCGAGGTGAACGACGGAATCGCCACTTGTGTGAAGGGCAAGTTTGGGTTTGAATTCGCCAATCACCCCGACCGGCTAAAGAAGCCCCTCATCCGAAGGGACGGCAAGTTCGTGGAGGTCGAGTGGGAAGAGGCTTTGGACTACACGGCCGACCGCTTGAAAGAGATGTTGCGCAAGTACGGCCCAGAAGGGATAGGGTTGCTAGGTTCGGCGAAATGTACGAATGAAGAGAACTATATCCTCCAAAAATTCAGCCGCGCCGTGTTCAAAACCAACAACGTCGACCACTGCGCCCGGTTGTGCCACGCCTCGACCGTCGCCGGTTTGGCGATGAGCTTTGGCAGCGGCGCGATGACCAACAACCTGTTGGATATTCAACACGCGGACGTTATTCTTCTAACCGGAAGCAACCCGCCCGAGAACCATCCGGTCTACGGATCCCGAATCAAAAAGACTATCCGTGAAAATGGGACGAAGCTGATCGTGGCGGACCCGAGAAAGACCGAGTTGGTCGACTACGCCACGATTTGGATCAACCATAAACCAGGGACGGACATCGCCTTGTTCAGCGGACTACTCCATATTATCGCGGCGGAGAACTTGGCCGACGAGACCTTCATCGCCGAACGAACGGAAAAATGGGAAGAGATGAAGGAAAGCCTGAAAGGATTTGACCCGAAGACCGTTTCCGAGATCACCGGCGTCCCCGTCGATCTTCTGTACAAAGCGGCGCGGCTCTACGCCGAGGCCGAAAACGCGGCGATCATTTACGCGATGGGGATCACGCAGCACGCCTGCGGCACCCATAACGTCATCTCGCTGGCAAACCTCGCGATGGCGACCGGCAACCTGGGCCGGCCCGGTGTGGGAGTGAACCCGCTCCGTGGCCAAAATAACGTTCAGGGCGCGTGCGACGTCGGAGCCCTTCCGAACGTGTACTCCGGCTACCAAAGGGTTGGCGATCCGGCGATGAAAAAGAAGTTCGAAGAGTTCTGGGGCGTCACCGGTTTACCGACCAACATTGGCCTGCCTGTTACCGAGATGATCGGCCATCCCAACATCAAAGCGATGTTCGTTATGGGAGAAAACCCAGCAGTCTCTGACCCCGACTCCGAACACGTAGAAAAATCCTTAGCCGCGCTTGAGTTCTTCGCCGATACCGATATCTTCATCACTGAATCCAACGTCTATGCCGACGTGATCTTGCCGGCGGCGAGCACCTTCGAAAAGGACGGTACCTTCACGAACACCGAAAGAAGGGTCCAAAGGATCAGGAAAGTCATCGAACCCATCGGCGAAAGCAAACCCGACTGGTGGATCGTCCAAGAGCTCTCCAAGCGCATGGGTTATGAGATGAACTATCAAAGCGCCGAGGACATCATGAACGAAATTCGGCGATGCACGCCGAGTTACGCCGGTATGGCTTACCACAGGATGGAAAAAATCGGCTTACAATGGCCCTGCCGGTCGGATGAGGATCCCGGCACTTCCATCTTGCATACCCAAAAATTTGCCCACCCGGATGGAAAGGGCAAGTTTACCCCTATGACTTATAACGATCCTCCTGAAACGCCGGACGCAGAGTATCCGTTCTATCTGTCTACCGGGCGCATCCTCTACCATTACCACACGGGGACGATGACACGGCGCGTGAAAGCGATCCACGAGAAGGAACCGGAAGTGAAGATCGAGATCAACCCGACCGACGCCTCGTCCTTGGGTGTGAAGACCGACGACTTGGTACGATTGACCAGCCGCAGGGGGAGCATCGAAGGTAAGGTCCTGGTCACCGAACGATCCGTCCCGGGCTTGGTTTTCGTTCCTTTCCATTTTGCGGAAGCGCGCGCGAACACGCTCACCGGTAATTTCCTGGACCCCATCGCGAAGATTCCTTCTTTCAAGGTCAGCGCAGTCAAGATAGAAAAAATAGACCATAAAACAGCGGAGGTGTAACTTAGCATTATGAGCTTCAAACCAGCGGAAGTATTCGAAAGCTATTGCTGTACGACATCTTTGGCGAAAACCAAGATGACCCCGACGAAATTGTTGCTCTTGGGGATTTTGGCGGGTGTGTTCATCGGATTCGGAGCGATCTTCGCCACCACGGCGATGACGGGGGTCACCGTCCTCGGGCTCCAGAAAGCGATCGGCGGCCTCGTTTTTTGCGTCGGACTGATCCTAGTTGTTGTTGCCGGGGCCGAACTCTTCACCGGAAACGTGCTCTTGCTCATCCCCCTGATGGAAAAGAAGATCGACTCTTCTGGTTTTCTCAAGAATTGGATCATCGTTTACTTTGCAAACTTCATCGGTTCGCTGCTTCTGGCGTGGATTTTCCTGGGCACGGACTTGTGGCGCGCCGGAACCGGGCTTACCCCCATTGGAGAGCAAGCGATGTCGATTGCCAACGCGAAGTCCGGTTTAACTTGGGGACAGGCCTTCTTCCGCGGGATGCTCTGCAATATCCTGGTTGACCTCGCGGTCATTATGGCTATGGCGGCAAAAAGCACCGCGGGCAAGATTATGGCCATCATCTTCCCGATCTCGGCTTTTGTTGCCTCCGGGTTCGAACACTCGATCGCCAACATGTACTTCATACCCGCCGGCCTTTTCATCAAAGGCGCAGCCGCCGCGGACGCCGTAGCGAAGTTTTCCAACCTCAATTGGGGCAACTTCCTATTTAACAACCTCATTCCCGTCACCTTAGGGAACATCATCGGACCCCTCCTGTTCCTGTGCATTCCCTATTACTACGTGTACAGGAAGAAATCCGCTTAAGTTGTAACACGGTTTGAAAATAAAAAACCGCTTTGGCTCCTATCCCGTTCTGCGGGAGAAGGCCAAGGCGGTTTTTTTCAGTCGGAGGCCCCGGCTGAGCGCGGGAGTCCTTCCCCGCGGGATGCGTGTTCTCCGAACGCGGTCGACGCTATTCGAAAGGTGAGGGGATCGTGGACACTCAAGGGGCGGGCAGAATACCGCTGATCATCTTGACGGGGGGGATTTCCCGTCGTATGAACCACGTGTTTAAAGGCGCTCTCGAGATCGACGGCCTCTCTTTCGTCGAACGGCTGATAAAAAAACTAAGCCCTATCTTTGAAGAAACGGTGTTGGCCGGCTCTCAAAAAGAGCTCGAACAGTATGAGAACGACCCACGCCTAACGGTCGCGCCCGACCGATACCTCGGGATCGGCCCGTTCGCGGGCATACTCACCGCCTTCGAGACAACCGGCGCGGAAGAACTCTTTTTGTGCCCGTGTGATAGCCCTTTTGTCACGGTCGAAATCGTTCGTGAATTGTTGGCAGTTCGGTGGGGCTTTAACGCCGACATCACCATCCCGATTTCCGGAAACCGGTTTTACCCGCTGATCGGTCTCTACCACCGCCGCGTCGTCCCTCGTATCCACGAGCTCGTCGAAGGAGGTCGTAACGCGATCCGCTTTCTCTTCAGAACCTGCCCGACGCTGATGGTCCATTTCAAAGACCCCACGCCTTTCTTAAACATCAACACCTGGGAAGACTACGAACGTTTACTGAAAAACGCGAAACCCCTCGATTAAAGGAGCTTTAGATGACATAGACCCGGTAAAGCCGCCCGGAGTCGGTCATGCTTTTTCCATAAGAAAATGGGCGGACCGCCCGCTTCAATCAACGGACGACAGGAGAGTGGCCCACACGAAACCGCAGAGCGCAGCCGTTTCGAGTCGGAGTATCCGTTTTCCGATCGAGCAGGGCGTGAAGCCCGCGCGGATGCAGAGTTGCACCTCATCCGGGTGGAATCCCCCTTCCGGCCCCACGAAGAGGAGGGCCGGGCCCGATTGTCGCCGGGTATCAAACAGATCGGTCGGGCTGGACGGCTGAAGGAGGATCCTCTGCGGGTATCGCTCGACGAGGGCGAGCGCCTCTTCGAGCCTCCCGAACTTTTCAAAAGTTGGCAGAAGCGGGTTTTCGGATTGTTTAATCGCCTTTCTCAAGGTATAGGAAACTTTGTTGAGGTTGATATCCCGATACTTCGAATAACGGCTGGGAAAGAGGTAGAAGTCCGTCACCCCCAGCTCCGTTCCCTTTTCGATCAAGACCTCTTCCCGATCCCACTGGGCGTGAGCGATACCGACGGCCACCCGTTGAGAGGGCGAGCGCTCGATCTGGCTGATCTTTTCCGTTATGCGGGCGGTCGTTCGGTCGCGCGCGAAGCTCACGATACCGGCGTACAAGGCGCCGTTGCCGTCCGTGAACACGATCCGTTGTCCCTCTTCCACCCGCATCACCTGGAAGTGCCGGTACTCGTGGTCGTCAAACCAGGCTTTGTTTTCTTCCACCTTCACCGCGTAGTAAAACCGACTCATATGCGCCCCCTTTCCGCTTAGGAGGCGAGTCTCTGCCTACGCGTCCGACGTGAGGCCCCCGGAACGGACACTCGACTGCAGCAGGCCCCAATAGTGACGGATCAACGCGTTGACCGACAGGCTCGCCGGGATGTATTCCCTGAGGCAATCGGGGAAAACCTTCCCATAGAACTTGGGCTCGTTTCGCGTGAACTCGTCTTCGGTGAGCCCGTAAAACTCCTCATAGGATAAAGACGTGATCCAATCCTTGAATTCTTCCGGGTGGAACGGGGCGTAGGCTTTCCATCGGATCACACGCCAGGTTGATCGGACGTCCCTCGATTGTGGCGCGTACTGTCTCACCAGAAGGGCCAGCAAATCGTTCAACAGAGTGCCCGCGTAGGTGTAGAGGTGGATATCCGCGCCCTTCTTGCGTTCTACCATCACCGGAACCCACCGCTCTTCGTGACTCACCGTGTACAGTTCCCCCGCGATGGTTTTCAGGAGCGTATCCTGGACCTCCGGATCCCAAACGCAAGAAGGAGAAAAGGTCGGCTTCAGGATGAACCGGCGTATCGCTTCAGAAAAAACGGGATGAACTGCATCTTCTCCGCTTAGCCACAGTGGCTTGGCTCCGCTTTCGGCTCGTTGAACGCTTATCCGGCGCCTGGCCGCGTCTACGGATAAGACCTTCCAGGCCTTTCCAGCGAGGTAAAAGTTTTGTATGAAGACTTCGTGGCCCTGTTTCCGTTTATTGTGAAAGACCGTGGCCGCGTGCACCTTGCCGATTTCGCGGTTCCCTTCCACAACGGTCCAGTCTTCCGATGAGCTGAAAACGCTTAAAAAATCACCGATCCCGGCCCCCTCCAACCGGTCCTTTGCCTTCCACCCCAATCGATACTCCTGATCAATCCGAAGGAGGTAGTTCTCCTCTTCCAGAAAGGAGAGCACGGCGCCCACATCTTCTTTCTGAAGGCCTTTAAACGGATAGGCCGCCTTGAGAAGGGCGATCTTCCGCCGGTCCATCTGTTTCTCGCGAAAGACCATCGAAATGACCTGATGCGCGAAAAGCTGCGGGTAGTAGTCTTTCATCTCGATCGGCTCCACTCGCCCTTCCGAAAACAGGGAAAGGTTGCCCAACAGGAACAACCGCTCCTCCAGCGTTTGATCCAAAGCCAGCGGCTTCCCTTCCTCCTCGGTATCCGTCGGCACGTAGATGAGCGCGCGCGCGACCCCCGTCTTTCGGCCCGCGCGGCCTAAACGTTGCATAAACGACGCCGCGCTGCGCGGAACGCTATAGAATAAAACGTATGAGACGTCGCCGATATCGATTCCCATCTCGAGAGTCGTCGTGGCGATCATAATCGGGTAATCGTCCGAGCCCTTGAAAAGCCGTTCGGTATCCTCCCGCTGCTTTTTCCCTATCGAACCGTGGTGGAGAAGAACGGAGATTCCTTTCCTGTTTAGGAAATGGAAGAGCGACTCTGCCTCTCCTTTGCTGCAGGTGAAAAGGATGGCCTTTTTCCCCAGGCTCACCACTTTTTGCGCGTCGGCCAGAAGGGTTTCGTAGGACTTCTTTCGGAGCATCAGCTGCTTCTGCGTTTGGTGTGAGTCGCTCACGAGGAGGCACTCCCGGGTACCACTTCCGCGCATCCACTCCAAGACCATTTCAGGGTTCCCGATGGTGGCACTCATCGCGATCTTCTGTATCTCGTATCGACTGTAGGTTTGGAGTCTTTCGATCTGCGAGGCGAGTTGATAGCCCCTCGGTGAGGACAGTAGAGCGTGGAACTCGTCCAGGAGAAAGAAGCGGAGGTTATGAAAGAAAAGCGTCGGATCGATCTTCGATGAGACGAGCAACCCCTCCAGCGATTCCGGGGTGGTCACGAGAATCGACGCGTGTTTCAGCGCCTCGTTTTTTTCGGACATTTCCACGTCACCGTGCCAAGCGTAGATTTCCAGCGGGGCGCGGAGCGACAGTTTCTTGAGCCTTTCGGCGATATCGTTGATCAAGGCTTTGAGTGGAGCCACGTACAAGGCGACGGGAGTCCGACTGTGCGCGAGGTCCGGCGACTCCAAGATGAGCGACAGGACCGGTAACAGCGCAGCCTCTGTCTTTCCCGAAGCCGTTCCCGCAGTGATCAAAGTCTGATAACCGTTTCTGATCGCGTTCCCGCTGTTCTCCTGAAGCGGTCGCAGCCCGCGCCAGGACATATCCTTGAAGAGCGCCTTCCCAATCGAGGGCGCGATCGCGGGCCCCGCGGTTTTCGAATCAAGGATTTCCATAGGAATCGGACCTCCTTCCGAGCGTGAGTACGATCTCATCGACCGTGTGTATGGGAGTTTCTTCAGCGGGGCTCTGGGAAATGATCACCCCTTCACCCTCAAATCGCACCTTCTGGGGCGGTATCTCCAACTTCGCCAAGATATCGATTGCGTCTTTTCGTGTGAGACCCCTGAAGTCCGGCATTTTCCAGGACTTGAAGACGATCGGCTCGGTCTTGAGACTTGCGGCGGTTTCCAGTATCGTCAGGTAGTCTTCCACCACGTTCTTGAAGATCGGCGCGGAGATATCCCCTCCATAGTAGATATCGCCCTGCGGCTCGTCCAGGCTGATGAGCATCGTGTACATCGGGTCTTCCACGGGGAAGAAACCGATGAAGCTCGAGACGTACTTGCCTTTGACGTACCCTTTACCCGCGTAGGCCTTCTGTGCGG
Source organism: Thermotogota bacterium ADurb.Bin062 (assembly GCA_002071085.1). Taxonomy (GTDB): domain Bacteria; phylum Thermotogota; class Thermotogae; order MWEM01; family MWEM01; genus MWEM01. The sequence continues at coordinate 40,756 of MWEM01000014.1, forward strand.
TGCCCGTCTTCCCAGCGCTGTCGGTCAACCGAGAGCGGGCGCCCGTGGCGGTTCCTGATGTGACCGTCTTATGCAGCATAGCGACGATGCGCTTGACAACCGATTCCGGGTAGACCCTGCGCTCGTTTCGTGGGTTGACCCGATCTTCCAGAAGGGTAGGCGAGATATAGACCCCGTTGTTCGCGAAAATGTTGAAACTGGCGGTTAACTGCAACGCGGTCACCGCAATCCCCTGCCCGATGCTCATCTGAATGCCGGTCAAGCGGTTCCAAGTAGCCGGGTTGTGAAGAATACCTTTGACCTCACCCGGGTATTCCACACCTGTCAAGTCACCGAACCCCGCCAATCGCAGCTCTCGGTACCATGTCCAGTCGCCCATCTCTTCCAAAAACCGTAACGCGATCTGGATCGTCGCGACGTTGCACGAATGGGCCAAAGCGTCGGGAGTCTGTATCTCGTGATGGACGTGCGTGTCGTTGATGATCGTCGACAGATCGGGGAAAGGCTTGATCTTTCCCGTACAGAAGAAGGTCTCGTCGTCGTCCAAAAGGTTGTATTTCATCGCCGAAGCGAATATGAACGGTTTCAAAGCGGACCCGGGCTCAAAGACCGAGATGACCGCCTCGTTCAAGCCGCTCGTGCTGTATAAGGCGCGCACTTTGCCGGTCTTCGTCTCAATCAAAACACCCGTCGCGGATTTCGCTCCGTAGGTCGTGACCCCTTCGTGAAGTCGCTTTGACAGAATTTGCTGTAAGGTCAGATCGATCGAGGTCCTGACATTTTGGCCGTCCACCGGCGGATGGACCGCGAGTATCTCTCCGAGTCTGGCATAGTTGTTGAACCTTTCGTAGTAAATCTGGCCGACGTCACGAGAAGCCAATGTGGAGTCGAAGGCACGTTCCAAACCGTTGACCCCGCTACCGTACGAGTCCACCTTTCCGATGATCTGGACCAGCTCGGGATAAAGAACCGACCGCTCGTCTCGGTGATCGATCGATATATACAACGCCGCGGGTCGGGGAATCTCCAAGACCGCCGATTCCGAGACGCCCAGCGGGACGAACGCCATCGTCCGCATCTTTTCTTCCAACTGCGGGCGGGTTTTCTGGAAGAGTGTGTACACCTGCTCGAAGAAAAGGTCGGCTTGCACCTTCCCCCGCGCGAGGTTATCCGAGAAGTACTTGACGTCCAGGTAGTAGAAGTATTTGTGGGCGTTGATCACGAGAGGGGCGCCGCCACTGTCCAGAACGAGCCCTCTTTGTGGAAAGATCGGGATGTTCTTGACCGGGAGACTGCCGGGTTCGGGTCGGGATATCGAAAGCGATAGCCCGCGAACCAAAAGGAATAGCAAGAGTATCAGGAGAACGGCGGTTACGAGATTGACGCGTTTCTCGTTCAACGGGATCGAGTCGCTATTCGACTTCCGACTTCTGAACTTTGTTTTTGATCAACAGCATATCCCCGAAGGCCGTGATCTTCTGATTGTATTCCTGAATTTTCGTGTTCATCGATTGTATCTCGATTTTCATCTCCGAGGCGCGATTGTTCAGCTGGTTCGTCTGCATCCCGACGAAGAACGGGACAAAAAAGGCGGCGAATATCACGACGGTCATCAGGAGTATCTTCGCGGCCACCGAGACGACCTCGAAAAAACGTTCTCTGGAAAGCTCTTTAACCTGTTCTAGATAAATGGCCGAGGTATGATTCGCAGAAGGCGTAGGTGATGCGGCCGGTTTTTCTGGAAACGAAGACATATAATCCTGATTCAAAAGAATTCCCCCCTAAAGGAAGCCTTTCTCTTCCTCCCACGTAATCCCCTAAAAGAATCGAAAAAAAGAATTATAATGTTTCTGCTATTCTGAGTTTGGCACTTCTAGCCCTGCGATTTCTGTAGACCTCTTCTTCGCTCGGAACCAAAGGTTTCTTGGTGATGATTTTCAGGCCGCTTCCGGATCCCTCTTTGGTCGAGTGATCCCTAAAGAAGTTTTTAACGATCCGATCCTCCAAAGAATGGAAGGATACCGTAACGATTCTACCACCTTGACAGAGAATTTGCAAGGATTTCGCCAATCCGTTCTCCAGCTCTTCTAACTCCCTGTTGACGTGGATTCTGAAGGCTTGAAAAGTTCTCGTCGCGAAATGTTTTCTCATCTTCTGACGAACTTTTACAGGAATGCCGGCCCGTACCGCTTCTACAAGCTCGAGGGTCGAAAGGATCGGCCGCCTCAAGACGATCTGTTTGGCGATACTCCTAGAAAACGGCTCTTCCCCGTAGGCGCGCAGGATCTTTTCCAGTTCGGCTTCCTTCAGCCCATTGACCGCATCCTCCGCCTTCCTTGGACTTTGGAGGTCCATACGCATATCCAAGGGCCCCTCTTTGTCGAAACTGAACCCTCTCTGCTCCGCGTCGAGTTGATAGGAAGAAACCCCAAGATCGAAGAGCACACCGTGCGCAGCCCGGACCTTCAAACCCCGTAAGATGAGATCCACATTCGAGAAAGGACCGTGAAAGAGCTCAAAGGACCCCTCGAAGGGTTTCAGCCGTTTTTCGGCATAACGGAGGATCTCCAAGTCTTTGTCGATCCCGATCACCTTGCCGCCGTGACCGGCGATGCGTTTGAGGATTTCTAGCGTGTGCCCCCCCTCGCCGAAGGTGCAGTCCACGTAAATGCCGGAGGGGTCGGTGATCAGCCCTTCAACCACTTCCTGAACCATGACCGGGATATGAAATTCCGGAGGGCTTCCTTCAACGGGATGGCCGTCGACTACATCGGATCCTACGCGCCCTGTCTCGTCCCTCATCTCGGAAGGCCTATGCCATTTAGATTGAGGAGGGTCAAAGCTTCGGGAGAGAAAGTGTCGATCATGATCCCGCCGACCGGATGAGTCAATATCTCCTGAAGCACCAGGTCCAGCTGAGCTCTGATGAGTGACAGGGGAGAGAATCCGACGATAAAGCCATCGTTGGCCAATATGTCGAACGCCTGAAGGGTGTCGTAGCGGACGGTCTTCACGTCCATGAACCAATACCACAACGCCACGTTGCCGAAATAGCCGCTGTTCAGCCACAACACCCAATCCTGGAAGTGTTCGCGCAGTCCTCTGTCTGGGTTGGTTTCTGTGAGGAGCAAAAATCTCGTCCGTACACCCAATCCGTCACGCAAGGCATTGAAACGGATGAGTAAACTCGTCAGGGCGTCCGCGCGAAAGTCGTCCATCGTGTAAGGCCGCGCGTAAGAGTGGTTCTTCGCGATCTCGAATTCTTTCATCGCATACGGATTGTACCCGTATACGGGGCTCGGATACCCGAAGTTCTCGAAGGCGAGGATCAAAGGGTTGTACCGGATTAAAATCTCTTTCAAGAGCGTGATCAAAAAGCTTTGGGCCTCCGGAACGCCTGGGTCGAGAACGGCCGGCGCGGTGAGAACCCGCCCCAGCGAGTCCATGCTGAGCCATTCCGGGTGTTGGCGTGAGACATGTTTTCTCGCGGCGGGGAAGTCTTTGCTCGGCCAGACCGTGAAGAGGTCCACGATCGGTATAATGGCCACACCCAAATGGCGCCCTTTTTCCATCAAATACCGCAGCGGGTCGAAAGAGTCCGGAGCGTGGTTGTTGATGAGCACGTTGCTCCTCGGAAGCTGGTCTGAAAGGTACAACGCCTCCATATAGGAGACGATCGGCACATAGAGGGTATCGACCCGAAATTGGATACACATGCCCAGCAGCTGGTCGAGACTCTGTTCTGAGATCAGATCGAGGCGGTTAGCCCGAACACCCAACGGGTAGGCGCCCCAGCAGACTATGAAGAAAAAACATATGGCTATGCTTATCAGAAACGCGCGTTTACGGGCGACCGTCATCATAACCCCTCCAAAAATGCTCTCCGGATTTGAATAGGCTATCGGGTGACGCGGCTCTATCTTGAAGCCACCCCTGTGAATTATATCATAACCTGTGATATACTAGTTAGGCGTAGCGGAAAGGCGGCCTTCCGGGTACGCCCTGGTAACGTCGAACTTTAGTTCGGCATGGTTTCTTGAGACCGTCTGCCGCTCTCAAAGGGGCACACTCAAGAGTAAGACAAGCCGGTTTATCGCTGGAAGGGTTTTGTTTCCGTCGCGCCACGACGAAGGGACATACGGGAGGTGTTTCGAGGTGGAGTTAAGAGCGCTAGACGAGTCACAGATCAACGTGTTGATCGCATTGGTAAACGAAGTGTTCGCCGATTACCCCATCCCCATACGGTGGACGGTACGAGACTTCCATCTGGATATCCTAGAAACGGGGCTCTCTTTAAAAGACTCTTTCATCCTGTGGGAAGGGCAAGAGCCCGTGGGCTTTATCGTCGTCGGCATCCGAGACAAACTGGCCCGGATCGACGCGATGGGGGTCAAGACGTCCTATCGGGGCACCGAAGCCTCGGAATTCCTGTTTCAAAACTGCGTGGAAAATCTGAAATGGAGAAAGATCTCGACGATCCAGCTTGAGGTGCTCGATACGGAGAAACGGGCGATCCGCTTTTATGAAAAGCGGGGATTTTTCGTCACACGCCGGTTGCGCGCCTATCGGTTCGCCGTCAATCCTAATCTCTCACACCGCCTCCTCTACCGGGAAACCACCGCCAAAGCCATCAGCGAATGGGCCTTGGAGGCGCAAACCTTCTTTTCCCGTAAACCCAATTGGCAACGGACACCGATCTCTTTTCTGCACGCGAAGAGCCGATACCAAATGGAAGCGGTGTATTCGGAAAAGTCGACCGCGCAACCCCTCGGATTCGTCATATGGGGAGAAAACGAAGACAATTTTTATATCGTGGACTGTTACCGCCTTTCCACCGACATCGAGCTGATCGATCTGACGCATGACATCCTGCTGTATATAGAGGACAAAACGGGGAAAACGGACGGCGTAATCTCGAACTTGCCGGAAGACGACAAGCTCTGCGAGGTCTTTCCCCTGCTGGGCGCTCAGATGATCTTTAGCCAACTGGAAATGGAATTGAAACTGCGCGTATGAGCCGCCAAACTCCGGAAGCAAAGGCGGCCCCGACGACGCGGCAACAACCCTTAGAGGCAGAACAAGAAGCCTTCGGAAGCCTTCCGCCTCGGAATTTTTGCGCAGAGCTGTACGACCGGATGTCCGCCGCTTACGGTCCCCAGAATTGGTGGCCCGGGGACAGCGTCTATGAAATTATGGTCGGGGCCATTCTGACCCAAAACACCCAGTGGACGAACGTGGAGAAAGCGATACGGAGTATGAAAGAGATGGGCATCCTCGAGCCGCGCAAGATCGCCTCCCTTCCACTGGATACCGTGAAAGCGGCGATCAAAGACGCTGGGTGTTACAATCAGAAGGCCACACGGTTGAAGAATCTCACCGCCTTTCTGATAGAAAAGAACCTCGATTTTTTTCGTCTTAGAAAGGCGGAGACGGCGGTTTTACGAAACGAGTTGTTAGGGGTTAACGGCATCGGTAAAGAGACGGCGGACAGCATCTTGTTGTACGCCCTCGGCCACCCGGTGTTCGTGGTGGACGCCTACACCAAACGCCTTTTTTCCCGATTGCGGTACCGATGGATGGCGAAGGGGTCTTATGACGAGATCGCGGACTTCTTCCATCACCAATTCCCGAGAGACGCCGTGCGATACAACGAGTTTCACGCGCTCATCGTGTTCCACTCCAAATACTACTGTCGGGTTCGTCCAGGATGCGCGTCCTGTGTGCTCAAAGACCTCTGCTATTACGACCAATCGTAGGTTTTTTAATGAGAAGGGGGTATCATCTTGTATTTCGATGTGATTTCTATCGGGGGGCCGATTCTGGTGGTGATTCTGGTGATCGCCGGGATCGGGTTGTTTTTTTTCGTCGAGCGATTCATCGTCCTCGCCGCGATCAAGTCGGCGATTCGCAAAGGGGACGACGAACAGACCTTCCTGGTCAAGGTGGATCGGAGATTGAGCGCACAGAAAGGCGCGCGGGCCGACGAAATCCACGAGATCATCAGCTTGATGGTCGAACGCCTAACGCGCAACTTCCGCTTCATCTCCACCGCGGCGACGGTGGCACCCTTGTTGGGGCTGCTCGGAACGGTGACGGGGATGGTGAAGATTTTCAACTCGCTGGATAAAACCGAGAACCTCAAATACGCGGGGCAACTGGCGATGGGGATAGGGGAGGCGCTCTACACCACCATCGCGGGGTTGATTGTCGCCATCACGCTGACCGTGTTGCTGAACATCATCAAAGAAATGATCACCTCGATCGAAAACGAGCTGACAGACATCTACCTGAAAGCCCCGGTCACAAAAGGGCTCTTATAGCGGAGTCTTGTATGAGCAGACGTCGGACGGAAGAAGAGATCAACATCAACATCACGCCGTTGATCGACATTATGTTCATACTGCTGTTGTTCTGGGTCTTGACCACCACATTCGACATCGGGACCGTCCGCAGCATCGACTTGACGCTTCCTGAAGCCTCCACCGCCACCGATAAGGGATTCAACGAATTCTTCAACGTGTCGATCAACGCGAAAGACGAAATATACATAGGGAAAAAGGCGGTCACACTGTCCCAAATATCAGCCGAAATCGAACGGGCCTTCAAATCCAACCCCTCGCTGAAAGCGGCTATTCTCGCCGATCAAAAAGCGAGTCACGGAACGGTCGTCGCCGTGCTGGACGCCTTTCGCACTCACCGAATCTACGACGTCAATATCCAGGCGACCGTCAAATAGTAGAAATGGAACAGCGAATGCCCTTAAATCCGATCCACATCATCGCGGCGATGGTGGCCGTGATGCTGGAAGTCCTGATTCTGGCCCTCTTCATCTACATCATACGCTCCGCACCTTACGAGATCGAACGTGAGCCGCCGATGAGAATCAACCTGACAGCGGCCACCGTGCAAAAAGAAGAGATACCCGAAAAGCCGCAACCGCCGATTCCATCGGTGACACCCAAGCAGCCGGAACCCGAGAAGCCGATCGAAACGACGCCCGAACCGGTCAAAGAGGTGGAGGTTGACCCGCTGCTCGAACAGCTTTTAGCCTTCGAGCCAAAGGCGCTGTCGACCCCGCAAAAGGCCACCACCTATCTGCCGCAGACGCGGGACACGCCGGCCCCTATGGCGCCGCAAGCCGGGCTTTTTGACGTCCAAGACATCCCGCTCCCGCCCTCCCAGAGCCTCGCTCCACCCAAGCGATACCAATCGGTCTACCGAGAGAACGAGTATCGCGCCGTTCGGTTTGAAGAACTGAAAGAATACGCATTCCCGAACTACGAAGAGGTGGCCGCTGCCTTGAAAAAGGATTACAACGATTTGCTGAAGAAGCAGGGGAGTCGGGCCAGCCTGTTGGAGGGGAACGTCGTCGTGAACATGCGGTTCGAAAAAACCGGGTTCCCCACGGTCGACACGGTTTCCTCCCCGTCTCCCGAGCTCGCGAACATCGTGCTTAGGAATATGAAACTGCTGAGAAGCGGGCAAAATACGGAAGAGATGACCTTTCAGGTCAGTTTGAGCTTTCAGATAAAATAGAACCCCACAGAAAGGAAGGAATCGGGATGTTCAACATCGCAGTGATCGTCAACACCGCCACCGTCTTCTTCGGGGCGCTTCTGGGCTTGAAGGTGGGCCACAAGATTCCGGAAGCCTTTCGCGACATCTCCTTCACGATCATCGGGACCGTGACCTTGCTCATCGGCGTCCAAATGGGGCTGGAAACGAAGAACATGATGGTCGTTCTACTCTCTTTAGTCATCGGAGGCGTGATCGGTCAGGCATTGGGAATCGAGGAAGGAATCGGCAGATTCGTCGACCGCTTTGGGAAAAAAGGCGGAGAGAACCAGGCGGTGAAAGGGTTCATCACGTCCACCCTCCTCTTCGTCTCGGGACCTATGACGATCTTGGGGAGTTTCCAAGCGGGGGTATCCGGCGACTACTCCATCATTTTCCTAAAATCCGCGCTCGACGGCATCTCGGCGCTCCTACTCGGCTCGTTGTACGGCGTTGGCGTCCTCTTCACCGCCGGAAGCGTTTTCCTCATACAGGGTTTCCTCGTTTCGTTCTCCTCGGTCCTGACCTTTTTAACTCAACCCGAATACCTCAAAGACTTCACGGGGGTAGGTGGAATGATGTTGGTGATCATCGGGTTGCGGATGATGGGAATCAAAGAGACGAAGGTGGGCAACCTCTTGCCGGCCCTGTTGGTCGTCCTGATCGCCAACGCCATCCTGCTGAGGTTCTGAGGGTGCGAAAAATAAGCTCAGTTAGCGTATGAACGTGCCGTTTCGCCAATTCTGCTCATCGACATAGGGAAGAAAGACCCGCTCGACCCGGTAGGCTCTCTCCTGATAAAGGATCGACGGCGTCGCTTTTCGCAATAGACGTTTCATCTGTGTCCCTCCTTTCCTCGCTTCAAATTCAGTCCGACCACGCGGCCCTTGTCCTCTCGTTCTTTTGGACTCTTATGTCCTATCATTTTTCATACCTCATCATCATATTATTATGGGTATTATTTGATTTTCGAGATTATACCATACGAAAAGAATAATATCAAGTCTTGATTCATAATTATTTATTTGTAACCTGATTTTTCTTATTACTCTAAGGCATAGCACATATTTCTGACAGAATACTAAGGAGTTTTCATCAATTTGGCGTGAATCTTGACCCGACCGAGGGCACCCGAGCGGGGGAGATCGTCAGGGCTCACCCGACGACCGGTTTACTTTTCGGTGAGAAACGGTTATACTAAGGGGTGGCAGACATTTCTACGTTAGGGGTGAAGGTATGGATGCTTGGCTGAACGGAGAGTTTGTGAAGAAAGACGCGCCCGCGGTCTGCTTCGAAGATCGGGGAAACACCTTCGGGGACGGACTGTTTGAGGTATGCCGGGTGTTAAAACGAAGACCATTGTTTTTTGAGGAACACCTGAAACGCATGGAGGTCAGCGCAGCGTATTTGAAGCTCAGGTTCCCGTATTCTTTGGAAGAGATCTATAGGGCCACTCGGGAGCTGATCGAGCGCAACGGCATAGAGACCGGCGAGGCGTACTACCAGTTGACGCGCGGGAAAGACGCGAACCGAGAGCATCGTATTCGGCCCGCGAATCTCTCGCCGACCTTTTTTATCCTCGCTTTGCCCTTACGCGAGGTCTCTCTCAAGAATTGGGAGACGGGAGCCCAAGTCTATCTATACCCGGACAGGCGGCATCTCCTCTGCGAGCACAAGACGCTGAACCTTTTGGCTAACGTGCTCGCCAAAAACTCTGCCAACGACCGCGGTGGTTACGAAGCGATGATGTATCGAAGAGACGCGCGAGGGATTTACGTGACGGAGGGGGGCAGCTCGTCTTTTTTCTGCGTTCACCAGGAGAGCCTCCTCACCCCGGAGATCGACAACATCCTACCCGGGGTGACCCGGAAAAAAGTGTTGGAGTACGCCGCTTCTATCGGTATTCGGACGATTGAAAGGCGGGTCTACCTCAAAGAATTTTTGACCGCCGAAGAGGTCTTCCTCGCCAGCACCGTTTCGAAGGTGATGCCGGTGAGGGCCATCGAAAACCAACGCTTTCCGACGATCGGAAAGATCACGGCGATAATGATGAAAGAGATCGAGCGGCGTATCGAAGAGAACATCCGCGCCCAACTGTAAGGGGCTAGACCATCAAATAGGCCAAACCGACCAAGTGCTCCCCGGTGTGGACGACCAAAGAGGGGGAGATGTGTCCCTCGATGTACGGGACCTTCGCGCGCACGAGCACGTCGGACACGACGTCTAAAAGATCCTGGACACCTTGCCGATCGCCCGAATGGTAGAGCGCGGCCTTTTCGATCTTTTCGGAGGCGAAATCCTTCTGGAACTCCTCGATGAGTTTTCGGAGGGCGTTCTTCATCCCCTGGGCTTTGGCAAGGGTGTAATAGATGCCGTCTTCACCGACGCAGATGACCGGCTTGATCTTCAGAAGCTCGCCGATCGTGGCGCTGACCTTCCCGATCCGCCCCCCTTCTTTGAGGTGTTTGAGCGTGGGGATGATGAACATCACCTTCGATTTTCTCGGGATCATCGCCCCGATCCCCTCTACCACGTCTTCGAAGGACCGCCCTTCTTGGATGAACTGTAAGGCTTTCAGGATCAACAGTCCCGTGCCGATGGAGATGTTGAGGGAGTCGAAAAGGCGGATTCTCAGCTTCGTCCGCTCAGAGAGGATCTCTTTTGCCGCCAACTTGAACACGTTGTGGGTCCCGCTGAGATTGCTGGAAATGTTTATCCCGATGATCTCGTTGTAACCGCGGTCGATCAATCGGTAGAACGCCGCTTTCACCTCTTCCAATGCGGGCAAGGAGGTCTTCGCCTGTTGCCTCTTCTGATACTCGATGACCTGTTCAGAAAGCCCGCTTTCGGTGTCCAAACGCTCTTTCTCGTCCAAGATAACCTTTAATGGGACGATCTCCACACGGTCGTTCGACCGTACTCTATCGGCAATATCGCTTCCTGTATCACAGATTATTCCTATCATAGTGACCTCCATATGACCGGCCCACCCTATCGCTCACCTTTCCTACTATACTTCCGTAGAAACGGACGGGCCGAAGCGGATCCTTTGCCCCTATTGTACTATATTTACCCCCAAAATACCGCAAAAACTCTCCAAAGCGCCCACGCCCCTGGAAGGTGAATTCATAGGAATTGACGCAAGTATTCGATTAATCTGTCGGTTTCGACCTTGAGTGTGTTAAAAGTGGGTTTCGCCCGCACGAAGTCGTTCTCTCCGGCAGCCCGCTCCATTTCCACGGCCAGCTCGATGCATCGCTTTGCAGCGAAGCTAGAAAAGCTTCCCTTGATTTTGTGAGCCGCTTTCCCGAGCTCGGTGGCGTTCTGTTCCACTATGCTGTTGCCAATCGCATCCAGGTGTTCGTGCAAGTACCGCATCGCCACTCGAATCAATTCCTTCAGCTCTTCGGTGTCCCCCTCCAGTAACGAAAGCGTTCGGCTGACATCCCCCGGCGCCCCTTCCTCGGTGATGACTCTCTTCGCCGGAGTCCATACGCTGAGCCTTACAGCGCCCGACTGGGCGCTCGAAATAAAAAGCGTCGACTCACTGAGGAAAAGCTCGTGTTGGATGACAATTCCAGGCGAACGAATCAGGGGCCATCTCTGAAGGTCCCGCTCTCGATAGAACTCGACCTCTTGCCCGCTTATAGAAAGCGAAAACACGAGAAAAAGGCGGTCTTCATAAGTCGTTTTCGAAATGTAGACGTCTTCGGCCTGTAACTCCGTACCTTCGAGAAAAGTCCAATAGACAAAACCCCATAAAAAGAGGGTACGCCTGACGTTGATCAGAAATGGTTCGTCGTCTTCTTGCACGCGAAGGTGACGATCACCCGTGTCAGCGAACGGCAAGGGGTCAATAAAATACCCGTCCATTTGTCGAACCAACTCCGTCAGCGTTAGCGTGCGTTCCCAGGATGCGACGGTTTGGGGAGATTGATCTATGAAGCAATCAAATACCTTTGGCTTCAAATAAAAATCACTGTTGCGACGACCGTCCGTGTCGGGAGTTTCTCGCTCATGTATTAATTCAGCTATACTCTGTCTCATTTTTTCTTTTGAAGCGGCGGATAGTGAAAGAGAACCGGTCGAGTCTGATTTTGGATACTGCAAGCAAGAAAGGATATAGTGGAATACGATGGGCTCAAACATCTCGGTGAGTGAATCGCGATAGACGATCGAAGGCTTGAACACTGTAAGTTGAGCGTCGTCAGGCACGGTATTCTGGGCTTGGTCGATGATGACTATTTTTTTTCGTGTAGACGATTGAAGTTCAGACAAACGCGCGCGCTCGGGCGGCTGCGCAAGGCGTTCGCCATTGATGATGACCACGCCGGCCTGGTCCCATTGTAGCTCGGAGACTGCCAAAATCGTATCGGCCTCCACACAGTTGGCGTGAAGTGTCTCCAACGCCATCAAAAATGCGCTTACGAGATCTACTTTCGAAAAACCCACAGACAATAACTGCCAGCTCACTTTGCCGCACCTCCAAGCTATAAGCGAAAAATGCGCAATCCCTTTTTCACCCTCCACGACGGGCACATTAGGGTTTGCGAATACACTTTCTATCCAAACTCATCGTCAACCAGCCCCGAGATAAAACCGGTACTAGATTTGTCAACCGCGTAAATAATCTGGTGAGGAGACCATCCGAGCGAGAGCCAACGTGTAGATCCGGGTGGCATTCATCCACGAGGTTATGGAGAGCGACTCTCCCGCCTGATGCGCGGTATCTTCGTCCCCGGGAAAGAGGGGGCCCCAGCTCACGAAACGATCCATCGCCTTGGCGTAAGAGGTGCCGTAGGCGAGCCTGTAGGAGTTGGGCAGTCCGGATACCTCTTCATAAGCGCGCGCCATAACTTCGAGAAACGGATAACGTGGGTTCACCATCAACGGGTCTTTGTAATCGAGGATCCGGGTAACACCGTAAAAACCGAGTAGGCGTTCCCTGAAAGCGGCTTCGATTTGCCGACGATCGACGGGAGGAACGGTTCGGAGGTTGTAGGTGATCGCCACCCCGCCTTCCTTCGTCTCTATACGTGTGGGGACGATGGTCGTATGGTCAAAATACTGCCCCTCCACGAGGTCCTCTAAGCGATAGAGTCCCCACCGCCGACCGTATGGATCCTCCCTGTGGGCATCCAAAAACCTCACCGCCTCGGCGAGCGCGGATGGGGCAAAGGGCTCCGTGGCGAGGACCTCACACAACCGCTCGATCGCATTCACACCGGCGTGCGGAAGGCTCGAATGGGCCGAACGCCCTTTAGCCGTTAAACGTAGGCCATCGACGAGCGCCTCGCTCTCCATAAACGAAATCGCTTCACACCGTTTCTTCAGGCGGCTCAACGCCTGCCCCGGCCCGCGGACCGTAGCCCTCGCCCGGTCCGGTATAGAATTGGCCCCGTGCCCGCCGGACAGTTCCTGCAGGCGATACTCTTCTATTCCGCCTATTTCGGCGCTAGGAAAAGAGACCTCGACATCCACGTAACCCTTTTCGCGATTCGCGATCGGAAACTCACCGTCGGGAGTGAACCCATAATCCGGAAGTTTATAGGCAGCGGCGTAGGCCGCTATATCCGACCACTCGGTCTCCTCTTGCGTACCGATGATGATTTGTACCCTTTTTCGTGGATCCGGGCAGACGGCGCGAATAGCGTCCAACGCATACAACACCGAGATCGCGGGTCCCTTATCGTCGACGGTTCCTCGCCCGAATACCCGATCTTCCGCGATCATCCCCTCAAAAGGGTCGCAGGGCCACTCGCTGCGTTCGCCCGGCCCCACGACATCCGCGTGGACCAATACCCCGACCGTTTCCTCTCCCGCACCCCATTCGACCACACCCACGCGATCCGAGAGCACACTACGCGCCTTTAATCCCATCTGCCGGGCGCGATCGAGATAAAATGCTAATGCGGCCTTCACCTGGTCGCGATCCTTAGAAACGCTGGGAATCCTCACAAAATCTCGCAAGTCCCTGACCATTCGCTCTTGTGCGAGCGCGATACGATTCAATAAAGCCCGTTCCACAACCCCTCCTTCTCGGGCGCTCTTTTCCAGATAGCGCCTCTCTGGGAACTCTGGGAGCGCCGGACTTCAGTCCGGCATGTCTTCGGTTTTTTAGTAACGCCCCAAGAACGCCTTTCCGGGCACGCCGAACTACTGGGACCGCCTGGGACGCCTTGGGAGCGCCGAACTTCAGTCCGGCAGGTTTTTGCTTTTCCGGGAGCACCGGACTTCAGTCCGGCATATCTTCTGCTTTTGCCTTTCTGGGACCACCCTGGGACGGCCGAACTTTAGTTTGACATGTCTTATGCTTTCTCGGACCGCCGAACTTCAGTCCGGCATGGTTTCAGGTTTTGGCTTGGCTCTCCCATAAATTCACCGCGTATAATCCCGGGCACAACTTCCTCACCCAAAGCTTAGCGGTCAAATAACTCGACCCGCCCTCTATTCACAAAACAATAATACCATGATAACGACAGGAAACGCCAACTTTGTCTCACCAACGAAAAAGCAACCCGGACACGCCATCGGAACGCCTTCGGAACGCCAGGTTTTAAGTTGGCTTGTCTTCTACGTTTACATTCCTCCTCCGTGGTCTCTGTGTTCTCTGTGCGAGACCTTCCAATTTCTTTTTAATCTTGTTTTGATTGAAAAGGCATGCCGAACTAAAGTTCGGAGTTCCCAGAAAATCTTCCTCCGTGCCCTCTGTGTTCTCCCTGCGAAACCTTCCTTTTTACTTTTGGCCATTTTTACAACGAAAAGCCTTGCCCTACTAAAGTGCGGCGCGCCCAGAAAGACGTGCCAAACTAAACCGCGGCATATCCTTTTTTTTCGGCGTTACAACCGGTCCTCGCTCGTTAGCGCAACGAAAAGGGAGCCCTCTCGGATTTACCACATACAGACAAAGACCATGGGTTTTGCGGTATAATGGATTCGAGCGGCCCCGCATGAACCAGAGGGTAGCGGGACATAAGGAGGGAAAAACATGCGTGTATACACGTTGGTGGAAAACACGAGCCTCTCGGAAGACTACGGTAACGAGCACGGGCTGAGCCTCTACCTTGAAACGGGAGGCCACACCTTGCTATTCGACGCGGGATGCGGCAACCTCTTCGCCGAGAACGCGCAAAAACTCGGCTTAGACCTCAAAAACGTCGAATACTTCATCCTATCCCACAGCCACTTGGACCACGGTGGGGGGATCCCTCGATTTCTACAAGAAAACCAAACCGCGCGCCTATACATCCGAGAACGCGCCTTCGACCGTTTCTATGCAAAGAGGGCGAACGATGAGTACCAGCTGGTGAGCATCGACCCTACGCTACGCGACAACCCCCGGGTCGTGCGCACCCCAGACCACCTGATGATCGACGAAAACCTCGAACTGTTCTCCGATGTTTCAGGACAAGAGTTCCCCTCAAGCGCCAATCGACATTTGCTGATGCGAGAGGGCGAGGCCTACCGGCAAGACACCTTCGCTCACGAACAGAACCTCATCGTCGAGGAAAGGGACCACGCCGTCTTGATCGCCGGTTGCGCCCACAAAGGCATCGTCAACATCGTCAATCGCTTTCGGGAAAAGAAAGGGCGGTGGCCCGATGTGGTGATCGGCGGCTTCCACCTATACAACCCGACGAAGAAGAGAAGTGAAGACCCGGCGTTGGTGCGACAAATTGGGGACTTCCTACGGCGGACTCGAGCCATCTACTACACCGGGCACTGCACCGGCCCCGAGGCAGCCAGACTTTTAATCGATCAGCTCGGCGACCAAGTCCGCCCCCTCTCCTCCGGCTTGGTCTTCAACACCAGAGACCCCTAGAACGCCCTGAGAACGCCCGGGAACGCCAGGCTTCTGGGAGCGCCGAACTTTAGTTCGGCATGTCTTATGCTTTTTGGGAACGCCAGACTTCAGTCTGGCATGGTTTCAGTGAGTTATAATCAAAATGTGTGGAAAAAGGGTAAAAAGCGAAAAAAAAGGCGTATCCTACGATTAGGAAAAAAAGGTCCAGCGAGACCAAAAGGAGGATACGCCGTGAAAGATTATAAACTACAAAGCAGGAACAATCAAGAGGGATGGATAGAGTGGAAATTGGACGAAAATGTGAACATCAACAGTTTAGAAGAATTGGCCAGACACGGGGCGAGAGTTATGCTTCGCATAGCCTTAAATGACGAAAT